>NZ_JBHWJJ010000028.1:0-73092 GCF_042732005.1 Streptomyces sp. NPDC059851
GAAGCCCGGTAACGGGTGGAGCTGACTGGTACTAATAGGCCGAGGGCTTGTCCTCAGTTGCTCGCGTCCACTGTGTTAGTTCTGAAGCAACGAACTCGCCATGTCCGGCTTGAGTTCAACTTCATAGTGTTTCGGTGGTCATAGCGTTAGGGAAACGCCCGGTTACATTCCGAACCCGGAAGCTAAGCCTTTCAGCGCCGATGGTACTGCAGGGGGGACCCTGTGGGAGAGTAGGACGCCGCCGAACAATCATTGCGGGAAGCCCCGCACCAGCCCCTTCTGGGGGTTCGGTGCGGGGCTTTTCTGCGTTCACGGGCTGCATTCGCCGGCACGGCTGCGACGTTTGTCGGTCCGATACCCGGATGCGGTGAAGCCTTCGTGCGTGGTTGTATCCGGGCCATGACTCAGCATGTGATCCGGCCCGTGCGCGCCGACGAATGGGAGAAGGTCAAAGAGCTTCGGTTGGTCGCATTGAGCGATCCCATGGCCCCCTTGGCGTTCCTGGAGACCGCCGCCGAGGCCGCGGAGAAGCCCGACGAGTTCTGGCAGGACCGGGCTCGGGGGGCTGCCGAAGGGCGCGGGGTGCGGCAGTTCGTGGCCGAGGCTCCCGACGGGCGGTGGGACGGATCGGTGACCCTGTTCATCGAGCAGGTCGGGTCCACCGACTTCCTGCAGCAGACCGTCCAGCGAAACCAGGGGCACGTCGTCGGCGTGTTCGTGCGGGCCGATCAGCGGGGGACCGGGATCACCGACGCCCTGTTCCGGGCCGCGCTGGAATGGGCATGGTCGCGGGAGGAGCCGGAGTTGGAGCACGTGCGGCTCTTCGTGCACGAGGACAATGCGCGGGCCGGGGCCTTCTACCGGCGGTTCGGGTTCGAGCCGAGCGGGCTCGTCATCCCGAAGCCGGGCGATCCGACGTCCCAGGAGCTGGAGTACGTCATCGCGCGGCCGGCAGCGGGCTAGAGCGGGGACCAGCGGGCGCGGGCCTGTTCGCGGCTGCGGCACAGCGCCACCAGGGGGAGGAGGTCCTCCCGGAGGAGCTCGGGGAGCTGGGGGATCGGGGCGACGGCCGCGACGTCCTCAAGGACCAGCGTCAGTGGTGGGTCGAGCCGGCCGTGGGATGACCGTGCGGCCATGCGGCGGCCGTGCTCGACCACGCTCGACGCGAGTGCGGTCAGCAGTGGCATCGCACTCGGGTGGGTGCGAGGGTCTTCCAAGGATTCACCCACCACATAAAGGGTGCCCCCCTCCTGCACGAACGATGCAAGGGCGAGTGCATCCGTTCGGTTCGGGGTGCACGCCTCGCGGATGTGGATCGACGTCAGGCAGGACAGGGCCCTGGCCGTCAGCTGGAGGGCCTGTTCGCGGCGTTCGGGATGGGCGGTCAGGGCGGATTCGAGTTCGCCGGCCGCGCCGGGCGCCGCCCCGGGGTGGGTGCGCAGGATGCGGACCGGGTCCTGAACGGCCGTGCCCAGGACCCAGCGGTGCAGCTGCTTGAACGGACGGTCCTCCAGGGCGGCCGCCTGGAGCCAGCTCCGCAGGAGGGTCTCGGCGGTGTCGGCCACGGCCTCGTCCCTGCGGGCCCGCGGGCGTACGGGGGCCAGCAGGGCGGCGGCGCGGGCGGCTGCGGTGGTCCGGTCGGCGCAGGCGTCGGCCGGGTTCCAGTGCATGCGGGCCGGGGTGTCGCACAGGTGCGCCGGGTCGTAGAGGAGGACCGGGCCGAGCTTGGCGCGGGCGTTCTTGGTCTCCTCCCAGAGGGAGGGGGAGGACGTGACGACGAGGGCCGCGCCCTCGGCGGTGGCCAGGTACTGGGCCGCCAAGCAGTGGCGTTCGGCCGGGCCGCCGTAGACCAGTCCGGCTGCAGGGGGCGGCGCCGTAGCCGGCGCGGGCGCGGGCGGGGTGCGGGGCGGGGCGTAGCCGTAGCGGTGGGCCTCGTCCACCGGCGGGGGCACGGCCGCGGGCTGCGGTGCGGCAGAGGCCGACGCCGCCGCGGGTACCGGCTCCGAGGTCTTCTGCCGTGGCTCCGCGGCCGGCCGGGGTACCGGCGCGGCCCGGAGCGGATCCGCGGGGTCGGCCGGCCCTGCCGGGTGCGGGCGGGCGGCCATGGCCCGGCGGGCCTTCGTACGGGCGACGACGCCGATCACGAACACGGTCAGGACGAACAGGACCAGGAGCTGCCCGACGAACAGGCCCCAGAACAGGCCCCATCCCGAGAGGGCCGAGGCGTCGGTGTCCGGCCAGGCGGCGGCCACGTCGTGCGGCTGCGTTATCAGGGCGCGGACGGCCTGCGGGGTGCGGGTGAACGAGACGGTGTCCGGCCAGGAGCCCCGGGAGAAGAGGGCCGCCAGGCCGGTGGAGGACCACACGAGGGCGGCCAGGCCGAGGAGGAAGGCGAGGAAGCCGAGCAGGACCCCGTCCGGGACGCCGCCCCGGGAGGCCGCGGGGGGCGTCGTACGTCTCGTGCCGCTGTCGTGCATGGTCATGCCACCGTGGTCGCGGATCCCGGTCCGCCGCCCTGGTGGCGCTCGGTGAGCAGGGCCCGCTGTTCCGCCTCCCATTCCGCCGCGAGCAGGTCGTCGGGGAGCGGGGGTGGGGTCGAGGACTCCGTCATGGCGCGGTCCGTGTAGACCAGGGGGCGTTCGGCTTCGGTGATGAGGTGTTTGACCACCTGGACGTTGCCGTTGACGTCCCAGACGGCGATACCGGGGGTGAGGGTCGGGATGATCTCCACGGCCCAGCGGGGCAGTCCGAGGACGCGGCCGGTGGCGCGTGCCTCGTCGGCCTTCTGGGCGTAGATCGTTCGGGTCGAGGCCATCTTGAGGATGGCTGCGGCCTCGCGGGCGGCGGCGCCGTCGACCACGTCGGACAGGTGGTGGACGACGGCGACGAAGGACAGGCCGAGGCGGCGGCCGAACTTCAGCAGTCGCTGGAACAGCTGGGCCACGAACGGGCTGTTGATGATGTGCCAGGCCTCTTCGACGAGGAAGATGCGCTTCTTGCGGTCGGGGCGGATCCAGGTGTGCTCCAGCCACACGCCGACGATCGCCATCAGGATCGGCATCGCGATCGAGTTGCGGTCGATGTGGGAGAGGTCGAAGACGATGAGCGGGGCGTCGAGGTCGATGCCCACGGTGGTGGGGCCGTCGAACATGCCGCGCAGGTCGCCGTCGACGAGGCGGTCGAGGACGAGCGCCACGTCGAGGCCCCAGGCCCGTACGTCGTCTATGTCGACGTTCATGGCCTCGGCGGATGCGGCCTCGGGGTGGCGCAGCTGCTCCACGATGTCGGTCAGGACGGGCTGGCGGTCGCGGATGGTGTCGACGACGTAGGCGTGGGCGACCTTCAGGGCGAAGCCGGCGCGCTCGTCGAGGCCGTGGCCCATCGCCACCTCGATGATGGTGCGCAGCAGGGCGAGCTGGCCGGTGGTGGTGATCGCCGGATCGAGGGGGTTGAGGCGGATCCCGTCGTCGTTGGCGGCGATGGGGTCGAGGCGGATGGGTGTTATCCCCAGCTGCTGGGCGATCAGGTTCCATTCGCCGACGCCGTCCTCGCCCTGGGCGTCGAGGACGACGACCTGGCGGTCGCGGAAGCGGAGCTGGCGCAGGACGTACGTCTTCTCCAGGGCGGACTTGCCGTTGCCGGACTCGCCGAGGACCAGCCAGTGGGGTGCGGGGAGCTGCTGGCCGTACAGCTGGAAGGGGTCGTAGATGTAGCCCTTGCCGCTGTAGACCTCGCGGCCGATGATCACGCCGGAGTCCCCGAGTCCGGGGGCGGCGGTGGGCAGGTAGACGGCTTGGGCCTGCCCGGTGGAGGTGCGGACGGGCAGGCGGGTGGTCTCGACCCTGCCGAACAGGAAGCTGGTGAAGGCGTCCGTCAGAGTGGACAGCGGATCTCGCATGGGCGGCCTTTCCCTCCGGCTAGCGTCGGATGCCGGTGGCGAACGGCAGGGTGTTGACGAAGGCGCGGTGGTGCTCGCGGTCGCACCATTCCAGCTTCAGGTAGGACTTTCCGGCGGAGGCGCGGATCGTCCTCTTGTCGCGGGCGAGGGCTTCCGGGGAACGGGAGGACACGGTGATGTACCCGACGAGGTTGACTCCCGCCGCACCGCTGGCGAGATCTTCACCTCTTTGGTCGAGGCGGCCGTGGGCGGCGATGTCGCGGGGGTCGACGGTGCGGTTCATCTTGGCGGCGCGGGAGGCGTCGGCCTCGTCGTTGGTCTTCTCGGTGAGCATGCGCTCGATGGCGATCTCGGTGGGCTCCAGGTCCATGGTGACGGCGACGGTGCGGATGACGTCGGGGGTGTGGACGAGGAGGGGGGCGAGGAAGTTCACGCCGACCGGGGTCATCGGCCATTCCTTGATCCAGGCGGTGGCGTGGCACCAGGGGGCTCGGGTGGAGGACTCGCGGGTCTTGGCCTGGAGGTAGGTGGGCTCGACGGCGTCGAGTTCGGCCGGCCAGGCGTTGCGCTTGGTCATGGCCTGGATGTGGTCGATGGGGTGGTCGGGGTCGTACATGGAGTGGACGAGGGAGGCGAGACGGCCCTGGCCCAGGGGCTGGCGCACGCGGATGTCTGCCTCGGCGAGGCGGGCGCAGATGTCGGTGAGCTCGCGGGCCATGACGATGGCGAGGCCGCTGTCGCGGTCGAGCTTGCGGCCCTTGCGGGAGTCGGCGCGGGCGATGGTGTTGGCCTCCGCGGCGAGTTCGCGCGTGTAGTGCATGCAGGCGACGAGGTAGGCGCGGTGCTGCTCGGAGGAGGTGGAGACCATCGACTGGAGCTGGTCGTAGGAGTCGCGCAGCCAGACGGGGGCGGTGGGGTCGCCGCGCTGGGCGACGTCCTTGGCGTGGGCGTCGGGGTCGGCGGGGAGGGTGCGGGCGAGCATCTGCAGGCGGGTGACGAAGCCGTCGCCGTTGGCGACGTGCTTGAGGAGGGTGCCGAAGCGGTCGACGAGGGCTTCTTGGTCCTCGCTGTCGCGCAGGCCGACGCCGGGGCCTTCGATCTCGATGGCCGCGGTGACGGTGCGGCGGTCGGCGTGCAGGAGCACGGCGATCTCGTCGGGGCCGAAGGGGGCGGAGAGCCAGCTGATGCGGCCGATGCCGGGGGGTGGGCCGATCTCGACCTCGCGGCCGTCGGCGGCGCGGGTGCCGGCTTCCATGGCGCCGGAGCGGTAGGTGGTGCCGCGGCGCAGGATCCGCTTGTAGCTGCGGTTGATCTCGTACCAGCGGTAGAAGGTGCGGCCGCGGTAGGGGACGTACACGGCGGCGAGCGCGAGGAGGGGGAAGCCGACGAGGGTGACGATGCGCAGGGTGAGGTCGGGGACGAGGAGCCCGCTCATCATGCCGAGGAACGCACCGGCGATGACCAGGGCGATCTCGCCGTTCTCGCGGTTCTTGCCGACGATGGCGTTCGGCCGGGCGCGGCCGATGAGGTACGTGCGGCGGGGTGCGACCGGGTGCAGCTGGTGGGACTGGGCCGTCAACGCCCGTCACCTCCTGTGTTCCTCGTGCTGGAGCTCGTACGGGGCTGGGGAGTGGCGGGTCCGCCGCCGGTGGGGCGGCTGCTGTGGGCGGCCACGCCTCCGGAGAGGGGGTTCGCGGGGCGCGGGGCGCTGTCGCCGCCGCCGGAGCGGTGGGCGCCGCGGCTGCTGTGGGCCTTGATGCCCTGGGACACGAGGGTGGCCGGGGAGCTGATGACGGCCGCGGCCTGGGCGCCGTCGGTGGCCTTGCTGCGGCCTGCGCGGGCGGCGGCGATGTCGTCGCCGAAGCCGGGGACGAAGCGGTAGATCATCGCGGAGGCGAAGATCGCCAGGAGGATGATGGCGAGGCCGGAGACGACGGCGGAGAAGGCGTTGGGACCCTTCTCGCCGGCGAGGGCGCCGGCGAGGCCGAGGACGATGACGATGACCGGTTTGACGAGGATGACGGCGATCATGATGCCGGCCCAGCGGCGGACGTGGCCCCACAGGTTGCGGTCGACGAGGCCGGCGTAGACGACGACGCCGAGGAGGGCGCCCACGTAGAGGAGGGCGGCCCGGATGAAGAGCTCCAGGAAGAGGATGCCCGCCGCGAGGACGGTGACGAGGGAGACGACGATCAGCATGATGGGGCCGCCGCCGATGGAATCGCCCTTCTTGAGGGCCTCGATGAAGGACCCGAAGAACACGTCGGTCTGGCTGCCGCTCGCGGAGGCGATGACCTCGGTGACGCCGTCGGTTGCGGAGACGACGGTGTAGAGGATCAGGGGGGTGAAGGCGGAGGCGAGGACGGTCAGCCAGAGGAAGCCGATGGCCTCCGACAGGGCGGTGGCCAGGGGTACGCCGCGGATGGCGCGCTTGGCGACGGCGAGGAGCCACAGGACGAGCGTGAGGACCGTGGACGCGGCGAAGACGATGGCGTACTGCTTGAGGAAGGCCCCGTTGGTGAAGTCGACGTTGGCCGAGCCGTTGACGGCCTTGCTGAGCTCGGTGACGATCCACGCGGCCGCGTCGGCGCAGCCCTTGGCGAGGGAGCCGAGGGGGTTGAGGGCGTCGGCGGGGTCGGTGGGGAGGCCGGTGCGGGGGGCTCCGCCGGTGGTTGCGCCTTGGCCGCGCTCGCAGTAGTCCTTGGCAGGGCCGCGGATCAGGTCGCAGGGGTTGTTACTGCCTTGCGGACTGGGGCTGGTGCTGGCCCCGGGAGCGGCGGGTGTGGCGCCCGGCGGCGTCGGCGTGGGTGTTGCAGCGACGGCGCGGGTGGCCATGAGCACGGCTGTCGTCTGCACGACCGTGACGACGGCGAGGAGCGACAGGTACGGACGGCTAGCGCGCATAGGTGAGTCCCCCGAACTGCGACACGGCGGCGGCCATTTCTTCGGCGGATGCTGCGGTCTGGTCCTGGCCGACCGGCGCCGGGCCGCTCTTCTGCGTGAAGTCGGCGATTCGCCAGTCGCCGTTGACCCAGCGGAGCTCGAAGGTGTTGGTGTACCAGCTTTCCGCGACCGGGTTCTGTGATCCTTCGCCAGCGAGCCCGAACAAGGTGGAGTGCCAGACCGACACCGTGGCGGTGTCGCCGCCGTACTTCTCCACCTTGGTTCCCACGGGGTTCGTCCGGGAGATGAAGGTCTTTCCCTTGGGGGCCTTGCCGGCGGTGTCGAGGCCGATGCGGCCCAGGAAGGCCGGATCCGTGTAGACGCGGTCGAGGTCGCCCTGACGTGCGGCGGCCACGTCGGGCACGTACACGGCCTGGATGATTGCTCGTCTGCGGGCGGAGTCGAACATGCCGTCAGAGCCCAGGGCCACCGCGTAGTTGGCGGCGGCGGACTGGGCGCCCTGCTCGTCGTGGGCGAAGCCCTTGGGGATGCCGGCGTTCTTGCCGTCCACCGGGCGGGTGCCCGTGGGCTCGGTGGCTGCGGTGGACGGCTGGGCGTTCGCGGAAGGGGGTTCGGGGCTGCTGCCGGACTGGTTTGCGAAGGCGATGGCGGCGATCAGGAGGACCACCACACCGACCACCGTGACCAGGCTGCGCGAGGCGCGCGGGGTGCGGCGGGGAGCGCCGTACGGGTCGGCGGGGGTTTCCGGGAGGCGGGTGCGGGTCTGGCCCGTGCCGCCGACGTCGCCGTAGCCGCCGCCGTACTGGTCGTCGTTGCTCATTGCCTGTCCGCCCCCTCCGCGTCGTACGACGGTAGCGCTGGTCCCGCGTGGATGCGGTGTGGTGGTTCGTCCTCGGATACGGGTTTCTGTGGGCGGAGCCGGTTATACGGCCATGCCGTAGACGATCGTGAACAGCGTGCCGAGGGAGCCGATGATGAAGACTCCGGTGAGTCCGGCCACGATCAGGCCCTTGCCCTGCTCGGCGCTGAACGTGTCGCGGAGGGCGGTGGCGCCGATCCGCTGCTTGGCCGCGCCCCAGATGGCGATGCCGAGGCAGAGCAGGATCGCGACGGCCATGATCACTTCGATCATGACCTTCGCTTCATTGCCGAGGCTGCCGAACGGCCCCCAGTTCGGGGCGATTCCGCCGATGATGGTGGTGATGTCGCCCTTTTCAGCTGCCAGGATCATGTAACTCACCGCCCCTGTATGGGTAGTTCCGGTCGCCCGTGCCCGACGGCAGGGGTCACGCTCTATCTTCGCTGATGAAACCGCCGTCGTATGTCGACTTGACGCCTCTCTTTACCCGATGTCCCGTTCCTTGGACCGCTCGGGCGCTCTGACCTGGGCGGAGATGGGAGGGCGTCGGGGAGGACGTGGGGTCACTCTGTGTATCACGGGGGGTGACCGCGGGCAATGATCGCCGTAGCGAGTGTGCGGGCCCGTGCCGGGGTTGGCCCGAACTGCCGGGGTTTGTCCGACGTTCCGTCAGTCGTTCCATCGGGCCGGCGCTTCCGCTCGCGGCGAATTGTCAGTGGCCGCCGGCACGATGGGAAGGTGACGACTACTCAGAGTGCTGACGCCGCTGCCCGTCCCTGGACGCTGACGGACATCGAGGCGGCCGTTCGGGCCGGCTGGTCCGCGGAGACCTGTTCGCCGGATGACGTGGAGCGCGAGCCCTGGAGCACCGACAACCCGGCGTGGGGGCACTGCGACATCACTGCGCTCGTGGTGCAGGACCTGCTGGGGGGCGGGCTGCTGGTCGGGGAGGTGTGGCTGGACGGTGAGCAGCACGGCTTCCACACCTGGAACATGCTGCCGGGCGGTATACCCGTGGACCTGACGAGGGGGCAGTTCCGGCGGGGTCAGGTGGTGACGGAAGGGCGGCTGATGGGGCCGCGGCCGAAGGGGCCGCTGCCTAGGCGCTGGGAGGAGTACCTGCTGCTGCGGCAGCGGGTCGAGGACAGGCTGGGGCCGCTGGGGGCGCCGGCCGCGGGGTGATGGGGCGGCGTCCGCCCTCGGGGTGATAGGGCGGCGTACGGCCTCGGGGGCGCCCGGCGATGGCGAGCGGCTTGCCGGTCAGGCCCAGTGGGCGGGGCGGGTGAGGGTGGGCGGGATCTTGGTGTGGGCGTCGCCCCGGGCGGCGTTCAGCTGGGCCTGGGTGAGGAAGAGGGCGTCACGCAGGTCGGCGCCGCGCAGGTCGGTGTCGCGGAAGTCGGCGCCGATCAGGTCGGCGAGCCGGAGGTCGGCCCGGCCGAGGTCGGCGGCGATCAGGTAGGCGCCGCGCAGGTTGGCGCCGCGGAGGTCGGTGCCGGCCAGGCGGGCTCCCATGAGGTCGGCGCCGCGGTGGTTCTTCCTGCGGCCGGGGGCCTTGGCGCGGACGAGCTCGCTCGTTTTCAGCAGCAGGGTGTTGATCTGCTGCCGCAGGGCGCCGACGTCCAGCCCGGCCAGTGCCTCGGCGTCCGCGGCGGCCCATCGGGAGGTTTCCTCCAGGGCCTGGCGGAGCTCGGGGTGGACCGGGCGGGCGGCGGGGCGGGCGAGTGCCTCGGTGACGTAGAAGAGCAGCTCGTGCAGCTGCCGCATGACGGGGAAGGTTTCGAACATGCGGGCGGCGGTGCCCGGGTGCGTACGCCAGTCACGGCCGCCGAAGGTGACCTGGGAGACCTGCTGTCCGGCGCCGAAGCAGTCGAACGTGGTGCAGCCCTGGAAGCCCTTGCTGCGCAGCTGGGTGTGGATGCCGCAGCGGAAGTCCTGCCGGAGGTTCTTGCAGGGGGAGCCGGCGGCCTTGTTCACCGCGAAGTCGTGGGACTTGGCGAAGGGCAGGGCGACGCAGCACAGCGCGAAGCAGCTGGCGCAGTCGGCGTGCAGGTCGGGGGTGGCGGCGGGGGCGGCGGAACCGGTGGTGCTGTCGGACACGGCCCCATTGTCCCCCGTTCGGGAGGGGCGCCGTGGCCGGGGCGGGGGCTCGGGCTCCGGGGCCCGGGCTCCGGAGCCCGGGGGTGCCCGGGTTTCGGCCGCCGGGGCCTGGCGGCGGCGGTTACCCGCGGGTAGCGTCCGGGGGCATGGCGTTCTTCGAGCGGATCGATGCGGAGCGGTTCCAGGCCACCGAGTACACGCGCGGGCCGTGGGACCCGGCCGCGCAGCACGCCGGGCCGCCGGCCGCGCTGCTCGGCCGGGCGGTGGAGGAGCGGCCGGGGGCCCGCACGGACATGCGGATCGCGCGGATCACGTACGAGATCCTGCGCCCGGTGCCGATCGGCCCCGTGCGGATCACCACGAGCGTGCTCCGGGCCGGGCGCAGCACCGAGCTGGTGGAGGCCGCCCTGTACCCGGAGGGGGCCGCGGAGCCGGTGATGTTGGCGCGTGCGCTGCGGATCCGGGTGGCCGCGGAGGCGGTGCCGGCGGTGGCGCCGGGGCCGCAGCTGCCGCCGCCGGGGGAGGTGGGGGTGACGCCGTTCTTCCCGGTGCCGTGGGACATGGGCTACCACGCGGCGGTGGAGACCCGGTTCACCGAGGGTGCCTTCACCGAGCCGGGGCCGGGGACCTGCTGGATGCGGATGAAGGTGCCGCTGATCGCGGAGGAGGGGACCAGGCCGCTGGACCGGGTCCTGGTGGCCGCGGATTCCGGGAACGGGATCAGTGCGGTGGTGGACTTCGGCCGGTACCTCTTCGTCAACGGCGACCTGACGGTCCATCTGCACCGGCACCCGGCGGGCGAGTGGGTGTGCGTGGAGGCCCGTACGAGCGTGGACGCGGCCGGGATCGGTCTGGCGGACGCCGTGCTGCACGACGAGAAGGGGCCCGTGGGGCGGGGCGCGCAGAGCCTTTTCGTCGCGCCGCGTCCCTAGTCAACCCCGTTGGGGGGCGGGGAAGTCGGTGTGGCAGTCTCGTGCGAATGGAGCCCCTGAGAGACCTCGATCCCGCCTGCATCGGAGCGCACGCCCTGCTGGCCCGGCTCGGTGCCGGCGGAATGGGGCAGGTGTACCTGGCGCGTTCGCCCGGCGGGCGCCTGGTGGCCGTGAAGGTGATCCGGGACGAGATCGTCGGACATCCGGAGGCGCTGGCGCGGTTCCGGCGCGAGGCCGAGACGGTACGGGCGGTGCGGTCGGCGTACACGGCGAACCTGATCGACGCCTCGCTGGCGGCGGCGCCGTTCTGGCTGGCGACGGAGTACGTGGCCGGCCCGACGCTGGCCCGTGCCGTGGCGCAGCGCGGTGCGCTGCCCGCGGACACCTGCCGCCGGCTCTTCGCGGCGCTCGCGGAGGGGCTGGCGAGCGTCCACGCGTACGGGGTGACGCACCGGGACTTCAAGCCGCAGAACGTGGTCCTGGGCGGGCAGGGGCCGCAGCTCATCGACTTCGGGATCGCGCGGGGCGTCGGGGAGACGGCGCTGACCCAGGACGGCCAGGCGCCGGGCACGCCGGGGTACACGGCGCCGGAGGTGCTGCTCGGCGCGGAGGCGGGGCCGGCGGCGGACGTGTTCGCGCTGGGGGCGACGCTGGCGTACGCGGCGACCGGTCGGCCGCCGTTCGGTACGGGTGTGGCGACCACCGTGAGCTACCGGGCGGTGCACGAGCCGGTGGACGTGGCCGGGGTGGAGCCGGAGCTGGCGGCCCTGATCGAGGCCTGCGTGGCGAAGGACCCCGCGGCCCGGCCCGGGCTGGCGGAGGTCGTGGAGCGGTGCGCGGTACGGGACGCGCTGGTCGACGATCCGGTGTACGTCGGGTTGGGGATGCTGGGTGAGGCGGTACCGCTGCACGAGATGCGGACGCAGGGCCCGGGGGCGGTGCCGTACGGGTACGTGCCGACCGCGCACGCGGGTGGCACCGTGCCCGCGCCGCAGCCTCGCGGTGGGCGGCGGGCGGCCGGCTGGGTGGCCGCTGGTGCTGCGCTGGCCGTGGTGGGCGGTGTGGCGCTGTGGCAGCTGACGCCGCTCGGCGGCGGTGGTGGTGGGCGGGACGGCAAGGCCTCCGGCCCGTCGGCGCAGGGCCCGTCGGCGCAGGGCCCGTCGGGGCAGGCGACCGGGGGGCAGTCGCCGTCCGGCCAGGGGTCGGCCGCCCCGTCCGCGGCGGCGCAGTCGCCGGCGGGGCCGCCCGTCTTCATCAAGCAGACGGCCCCGAACCTGGACGACTACAACCCGATCCTGAAGCAGTGCCACAACCCGGTCGCGGAGGAGCCGGGCCTGGCGAACTTCCAGACTTCGGTCACCACCGCCGAGGAGGACCACCTGAAAGAGCTGGCGCCCGGCCAGGTACGGATCGGCTACCGGCTGAAGTTCCCGCTCCCTGACGCGCCGCCGTACTACGTGGCCCTCGTGGTGAAGCCGCAGCACGAGGTCGACGCGAGCGGCCGGTCCACGGCGGTGACCGACAACCGCCAGCTCGGCTTCACGGCCAAGGCGCGCGACCTGTACGAGGGCGACGAGACGGAGTGGAAGTACGCCCTCTACCCCGACGACTTCTCCATGGAGCTGGACGGCAAGCGGGTGCCGGCGCCGCCGCTGGCGCAGGATCCGGGTGGGTGGACGGTGGTGTTCCGGCACGCCGTCTCGGATACCCAACACAAGAGCGTGGTGTGCGACGGCTTCGACTCAGGTCCGCAAAAGGGATGATTCCGACACGTACTGGTGAATCCCTGTGAATGTCTGCTCGATGGGGGAGGGTTGACGGGTGCGCAGATTCTGGGTGATCGGCGGGATCGGCTTCGGGGTGTGCCTGTGCTTCGTCGCGCTCCTCTTGGTCGGCACGTATTCGGCGGCCGCCGGCATCGCGGCCGGCGGCGGGGGCCGTGCCCTGGGCCTGACCAAGGGGGCGGTGCCGGCGAAGTACCAGGCGTTGGTGCAGAAGTGGGGCGTGCTGTGCCCCACCCTCTCCCCGGCCATCCTGGCGGCGCAGCTGTACTCGGAGAGCGGCTGGAACCCCACGATCGTCAGCCCGGCCGATGCCCGCGGCATCGCCCAGTTCATCCCCGGTACGTGGGCGACGCACGGCATCGACGGGGACGGTGACGGCGACCGCGACATCTGGGACCCCAATGATGCGATCCCGTCCGCGGCTTCGTACGACTGTACGCTCGCCAAGGACGTGAAGAACGTCCCCGGGGACCCCGTCGGCAACATGCTCGCGGCCTACAACGCAGGCCCGGGCGCGGTGCTCAAGCACCAGGGCGTACCCCCGTACCGCGAGACGCAGGGCTACGTGAAGGCCATCACGACCCTCGCCAAGAGCTTCGAGAAGCCGGTCGGGCGCGTCGCGCCCTCCCAGCAGGCGGCCGGGGCCATCTACTTCGCGCAGAAGCAGCTGGGGACCCCGTACCTGTGGGGCGGCAACGGGACGCCCGACCAGGACGGGCGGTTCGACTGCTCGGGGCTGACCAAGGCGGCGTACGAGTCGGTGGGGATCACGCTGCCGCGCGTCGCGAACGACCAGTACAACGCCGGACCCCATCCGTCGAGGAACGAGCTGCTCCCCGGTGACCTGGTGTTCTTCTCCGACGATCTGACGAACTCGCGGGAGATCCGGCACGTCGGGCTCTACGTGGGCGGCGGTTACATGATCAATGCCCCGTACACCGGCGCGGTGATCCGCTTCGACAAGATCGACACGCCCGACTACTTCGGTGCGACCAGGGTCACCAGGGACGGCGCCGAGGCGCTTCCGGACCGCACTGCCGGGGCCACAGCGCCCTGATGACGCCGAGTCAGGCCATGGCCCTGAGCTGCGGTGACGCATCACTCTTGGATAACGTTGCCGTGATCATTCGGTGGAGAGTGGAACCGCGCTGACAGAACGGGCGTTCCATGAGCACGGGGATGGATCACAAGGGGGGGTTCGCGGGGCGCACACACGGGTGCGCCCGAAGGGAACCGAACAAGGGCAAGGTGCCGCATCGCCATGGCTGCACTCGCAACCGGTGGGCCGAACGTGGATGTCAGCCTGCTGTACGACATCAACGCATTGGCCCGGCATGCCCCGGCGGGCGTCGACCGGGCGGTCGCCCTCGTCGGCGACTACGGCATTCCCCTGGCCCTGGTGCTCCTCGTGCTGTGGTGCTGGTGCGGTGCGCGCCGGCAGGACGAGGCCTCGGCCGCGGAGTCGTTCGCGGCACTGGTGTGGGCGCCCCTCGCGGCCGCCCTCGCCCTGGTCGCGAACGTTCCGCTGCGCCGGCTGGTCGCCCGCCCCCGTCCCTTCGACGAGCACAGTGGGCTGCAGGTGATCGAACCGGCGTTCGGCCTGCACGGCTACTCCTTCGTCAGTGACCACGCCACCCTCGCCATGGCCCTGGGCGTCGGCCTCTTCCTGGTGCGCCGCAAGTTCGGTCTCATCGGGATCGGCCTGGCCCTCGTCGAGGGCGTCTGCCGCGTCTACTTGGGCGTCCACTACCCGACCGACGTCATCGGCGGCTACGCCCTCGGCACCGCCGTCGTCCTCGTCCTCGCCCCGCTCGCGATGGCGCTGCTGACCCCGGTGGTGCGCGCGGTGGCCCGTTCCCCGCGGCTGGGCCGGCTGGTCCGAGCCGGACACCGGGCCCGCCCCTGCCCCGTGGACCTCGCGGACCGGGAGGCGGCGGACGCCGGTACCCGCGACAAGGACCTCGCCGCCTGAGGGTTGGGGCGGGTGCGGCGGGTGCGGCGGGTGCGGCGGGTGCGGCGGGTGCGGCGCGGCCCGCGGCCCGCACGGGGTCGCCCCGCCCGCCACCACGGCTCAGGGGTGGCCGTAGGCGTCCCGTACGGAGATCAGGACCGCAGCCAGTAGGCACAGCGCCGCCACCCCGAAGCACACCAGCACCGCCGTCGGCCGGGGCCTGGGCCGCGGCGTCACGGGTCACCGCCCTCGGCCCGCGCGCCGGCATCCGACGCCGCGTCACGGCGGTAGCGGGCGCGCAGCCACAGGCCGGTGGCGAAGGCCGCGGCACCGGTCAGCCCGAGGGCCAGGGCCACATCGGCGGGACCGTCCGCGGTGCCCGTCGGCCGGGCCGTGCCCGTCGGCCGGGCCCAGGCCGCGGCGGCCGGGGTGAGCGCGATGAGCAGGGCGCAGAGGAGGGCGGCGAGGCGGGGTGCGGATCTTGGCATGCCTCCAGCGCATCCGCACGCGGGCGGCACGGCCAGCCGGGAGCGTCCGAACGGACGACGCAACGGCCGGCGGCGGGCCCGGGCAGCATCCCCCGGCGGCTATTCCTATTCCGTGCCGTGCCCGGCCGCGTCCTTGCGGGCCAGGTCCCGGGAGCGGCGGGCGGGTCCCTTCCAACCGCAGGTGCACACGGCCAGACAGAACGCGCCGCGCTCGATGGTGTCGGTGGTGTGGGTGTGTGGGTGGGTGTCGCCGGCGGGGGGTCGGACCTCCTCCGCCGGGCGGGGCAGCGCAACGCCGTCGGGCCGGGCGAAGGGTGACGCCTTGGTATGCGGATCCACGCCACCAAGGTACCGGGGGCCGGGAACGGTCGGGAGCCCGGCGGCCCGTGCGGCGGGCCGTGACGGGAAACCGCGGACCTCGTTATCCGGAGCGGGTGGGGGCCTCGGTCGATCAGCGGTAATGCGTTGGGGGTTGGCAGGCGATGGTGGTGCACCAGCACGAGCGGCGGCGCGGGCGGGCGGGCGAGGCGGTGCTCGCCGTCGGCATGGCCGCGACCCTCGCCGCGATGAGCGGCTGCGGCGGCGCCGCCTCCGCGGGCGACGACCGGCCCCCCGCCGACCCGGCGGCCACGGTCCGCGCTGCCGCGGACGCGCTGGCCAGGACGGGCAGTGCCCGGGCCCGTACGGCGATGGAGATGGCCAGCGGCGGCACCCGGGTCACCATCCGTGGAGAGGGCGGCGTCGACTTCAAGAACCGGATGGGCCAGCTCCTGGTCATGCTCCCGGCCGACGCCGCCGGTAAGGAGGAGCACCGGCCCATCACCGAGCTGCTCGTGCCGGGCGCCCTGTACATGAAGAACCGGGGCGCGGGCGTGCCCGCCGACAAGTGGGTCCGGGTCGACACCACCGCCCTCGCCGACGGGAACCTGGTCACCGGCGGGGCGACGGACCCGCAGGCCGCGGCCGAGCTGCTGCGCGGTGCGCAGGAGGTCCGGTACGTGGGCGAGACCGAGCTGGCCGGGGAGAAGGTGCGGCACTACCAGGGGACCACCGACATCGGGCGGGCCGCGCAAAGCGCCTCCCCTGCGGTCAAGGGAGCCCTGGAGGCCGCGGCGAAAGGGTTCAGCAAGGACACCGTGCCGTTCGACGCCTACCTCGACGAGCAAGGGCGGCTGCGGAAGGTCCGGCACCGCTTCACCTACGTCAACAATGGCGTGATCGATGTCTCCTCGACCACGCTGCTCTACGGGTTCGGGACCCCGGTGACCGTCGTATTGCCCGCAAGCAGGGACATTTACGCCGGGAAGATCGCCGACTAGTCGGGCGGACGGTCCCGGGGCGGCGCGATCGGGCCATGGCGGGGTATCCGGAAATGGTCCATCCGTGTCATGCGCACAGCGCCCCGCCCTCCCTACGCTGGGGGACCGCAGGCCCACGTCCCCGTCCGATGGCGGCAGATTGAGGTGACACGCGTGACTCCCGCTGGCGGTACGACGGTGCAGGACAACGTGGCGCTCGCCGAGATCGAGCTGTGCGGCGAGCTGATCATCGCGGCCTCCGCGGCGGCCGAGGAGCGGCTCAGCCAGGACCGGATCGACGAGGTCCTGATGGGCCTCGCCCGGTAGCCGGGCCCGCTCCGGCCGGGAACCCGGCGCCCGCCCTCGCTGCCCGGCCCCGCCCTCGCTACCCGGCCCTGCTGGCCCCGTCCCGGCCCGGACCGGCTGGTCGGAAGGGGCGTGATCCTCCGGCTGCGCGCGCCGGCTGCCGCTCCGCCTCGCCTCCGTACGTCCCCGTACGCCCGGGGGCGCACCCCGCGCGGTCAGGTCCGCAGGAGCCGCGCGATCGCCTTCGTCGCCTCCTCCACCTTGGCGTCGATCTCCGCCCCGCCCTTGACGGCCGCGTCGGCCACGCAGTGCCGCAGGTGCTCCTCCAGTAGCTGGAGCGCGAAGGACTGCAGGGCCTTCGTGCTCGCCGAGACCTGGGTGAGTATGTCGATGCAGTACACGTCCTCGTCGACGAGTCGCTGGAGGCCCCGGATCTGCCCCTCGATCCGGCGCAACCGCTTGAGGTGCTCGTCCTTCTGGTGGTGATACCCGTGCACCGCAGCGCCGGGGGCCGTACCGGTGGCGACGCCGGCTCCGGAGCCTTCCGCCTCGATGGCCGTCATGGGTCCTCCCGTGGTCCGGAACGAGGGGGATATACCCCCAATGGGTATAGGGTAGCGGGCCGTGCCCGGCCGGGCAGGGGGTTCGCGGTCCCCACTGTGCCTGATGGAGGACACGGATGAATGGCCGGTTAGCCGTGGCCGGGGTATACGCCTAGCATCAGCCTGACCAATCCGATGCACCCCGAGGACCCCACGTGCGATTTCGTCTGACCCCCAGGGAGACGAGCTTCTACGACATGTTCGCCGCATCCGCGGACAACATCGTCACGGGCTCGAAGCTCCTGATGGAACTGCTCGGAGCGGACCCCTCCGCCCGGGCCGAGATCGCGGAGCGGATGCGTGCGGCCGAGCACGCGGGGGACGACGCCACCCACGCGATCTTCCACCAGCTGAACTCCTCCTTCATCACGCCGTTCGACCGGGAGGACATCTACGCCCTCGCCTCGTCGCTCGACGACATCATGGACTTCATGGAGGAGGCCGTCGACCTGGTGGTCCTCTACAACATCGAAGAGCTCCCCAGGGGCGTGGAGCAGCAGATCGAGGTGCTGGCGCGGGCGGCCGACCTGACCGCCGAGGCGATGCCGCACCTGCGCACGATGGACAACCTGACCGAGTACTGGATCGAGGTCAACCGCCTCGAGAACCAGGCCGACCAGATCCACCGCAAGCTGCTCGCCCAGCTCTTCAACGGCAACTACGACGCCATCGAGGTGCTGAAGCTCAAGCAGATCGTCGACGTGCTCGAAGAGGCCGCCGACGCGTTCGAGCACGTGGCGAACACGGTGGAGACCATCGCGGTCAAGGAGTCCTGAACCCCGTGGACACCTTCGCTCTGATCGTGACCATCGGTGTCGCGCTCGGTTTCACGTACACCAACGGTTTCCACGACTCGGCGAACGCGATCGCGACCTCGGTCTCGACCCGGGCGCTGACGCCGCGCGCCGCCCTCGCGATGGCCGCGGTGATGAACCTCGCCGGCGCCTTCCTGGGCAGCGGCGTGGCCAAGACCGTCAGCGAGGGGCTCATCGAGACCCCGACGGGCAAGACGGGGATGTGGATCCTCTTCGCCGCGCTGGTCGGGGCCATCGTCTGGAACCTGATCACCTGGTACTTCGGCCTGCCGTCCTCCTCCTCGCACGCCCTGTTCGGCGGCATGGTGGGCGCGGCACTGGCCGGCGGGATCGGGGTCATCTGGTCGGGCGTCGTGGACAAGGTCGTCATTCCGATGTTCCTGTCCCCGCTCGTCGGCCTGCTCGTCGGCTACCTGGTCATGGTCGTGATCATGTGGCTGTTCCGCCGGTCCAACCCGCACAAGGCCAAGCGCGGCTTCCGCATCGCGCAGACCGTCTCGGCGGCCGGCATGGCCCTCGGCCACGGTCTGCAGGACGCCCAGAAGACCATGGGCATCGTGGTGATGGCGCTGGTCATCGCCGACATCGAGGAGCCCGGCGCCCCGATCCCGACATGGGTCAAGGTGGCGTGCGCGGTGATGCTCTCGCTCGGTACGTACGCGGGCGGCTGGCGCATCATGCGCACGCTCGGCCGCAAGATCATCGAGTTGGACCCGCCGCAGGGCTTCGCCGCCGAGACCACGGGCGCGTCGATCATGTACACGGCCTCCTACATGTTCCACGCGCCGATCTCCACCACCCACGTGATCACCTCCGCGATCATGGGTGTGGGAGCGACCAAGCGGGTCAACGCGGTCCGCTGGGGCGTCGCCAAGAACATCATCCTGGGCTGGTTCATCACCATGCCGGCCGCGGCCCTCGTCGCCGCGCTGTGCTTCTGGACCGTGAACCTGGCCGTCGGATAGCCGTACGGGCCCGCGGGCCGCGGCGGCAGCACGAAAATCGGGCCGGCTCCCCCCACCCAGGGGGAGCCGGCCCTTCGCCTTGCGGTGGCACCGCCATGCAGCACCGCAGGACGTCCGTGCGGCAGAGCCGCGGTCCGTGGATCAGCCGAAGCGGCCCGAGATGTAGTCCTCGGTCGCCTGGACGGACGGGTTGGAGAAGATGCGGTCCGTGTCGTCGATCTCGATGAGCTTGCCGGGCTGGCCGACCGCCGCGAGGTTGAAGAACGCGGTGCGGTCCGAGACGCGGGCGGCCTGCTGCATGTTGTGCGTCACGATGACGATCGTGAAGCGCTCCTTCAGCTCGCCGATCAGGTCCTCGATGGCGAGGGTGGAGATCGGGTCGAGGGCCGAGCAGGGCTCGTCCATCAGCAGGACCTGGGGCTCGACCGCGATGGCGCGGGCGATGCACAGGCGCTGCTGCTGACCGCCGGAGAGGCCGGAGCCCGGCTTGTTCAGGCGGTCCTTGACCTCGTTCCACAGGTTGGCGCCCTTGAGGGACCGCTCGACGATGTCCGGCAGGTCGGACTTCTTGTGCTTGCCGTTCAGGCGCAGGCCCGCCGCCACGTTGTCGAAGATCGACATGGTGGGGAAGGGGTTCGGGCGCTGGAAGACCATGCCGACCGTGCGGCGGACCGCGACCGGGTCCACGCCGGGGCCGTACAGGTTCTGGTCGTCCAGGAGCACCTTGCCCTCGACGCGGCCGCCGGGGGTGACCTCGTGCATGCGGTTGAGGGTGCGCAGGAAGGTGGACTTGCCGCAGCCGGACGGGCCGATGAAGGCGGTCACGGAGCGGGGCTCGACGGTCATCGAGATGTCGTCGATGGCCTTGTGGGTGCCGTAGAAGGCGGAGAGGCCGCTGACGTCGATTCGCTTGGCCATGAGGGTCACTTCGCTTTCGTGTGGTCGCGTCAGCGACCGGTCTTCGGGGCCTTCCAGCGGGCGATGCCGCGGGCCACCAGATTGAGGATCATGACGAAGGCGATCAGGACGAGCGCTGCGGCCCATGCCCGGTCGTAGGAGGCGTCACTGCCGACCTTGTACTGCTCCCAGATGTAGAGGGGGAGCGAGGACTGAGCACCTTCGAAGGGGTTCCCGTTGATCAGCTGGGAGCCGAAGACCAGCAGCATGATCGGGGCGGTCTCGCCGGCGATGCGCGCGACGGCCAGCATCAGGCCGGTGGCGATGCCGCCGATGGCGGTGGGGAGGACCACCTTGAGGATCACGCGCCACTTCGGCACGCCGAGGGCGAGGGCGGCCTCGCGCAGCTCGTTCGGGACGAGCTTGAGCATCTCCTCGGTGGAGCGGACCACGACGGGCATCATCAGGATCGACAGGGCCATCGCGCCGGCGAAGCCGGAGGGGCCGAAGCCGAGCATCAGGTTCCAGGTCGTCAGGATGAACAGGCCCGCGACGATGGACGGGATGCCGGTCATGACGTCGACGAAGAACGTGACGGCCTTGGCGAGCTTGCCCTTGCCGTACTCGACCAGGTAGACGGCGGTCAGCAGGCCGATCGGGGCGGCGATCAGGGTGGCCAGCGCGATCTGCTCGATGGTGCCGAGGAGGGCGTGGTAGACGCCGCCACCGGCCTCGAAACTGGTCACGCCGTTCATCGAGTGGCTGAGGAAGTTGCCGTCGAGGACCTTCAGGCCGCGGCTGACGGTGGTCCAGATCAGCGACAGCAGCGGGACGACCGCGAGCAGGAAGCAGAGCCAGACGGCAGAGGTCGCCACGCGGTCCGTGGCCTGGCGGCGGTTCTCGATGACAGCGCTGGCGCCGTAGGTGATGCCGACGAACAGCAGGGCCGCGATCAGGCCCCACTGGATCTTGCTCTGGAGGTCGAAGGCGAGGCCGATGCCGGAGCCGAGGACGGCGGAGAGCACCGCGATGCCGGCGGGAGCCCAGCGGGGCAGGCCGCCCCGGGTGAGGCCACTGGGGGAGGGGGACCGGTCGGCCCGGGTGGGGCGGTCCTGGATTGCGTGGCTCATCAGGCGTTCGCCCCCGAGTACTCCTTGCGGCGCGCGATGATCATGCGTGCGGCGCCGTTGACCAGCAGGGTGAGGAGGAAGAGGACGAGACCGGAGGCGATCAGCGCGTCCCGGCCGAACTCGTTGGCCTCGTCGAACTTCGCGGCGATGTTCTGGGCGAACGTGCCACCACCCGGGTTCAGGATGTGCCCCGAGATCAGGAAGCTCGGGGAGAGGACGGTGGCCACGGCCATCGTCTCGCCGAGCGCGCGACCGAGGCCGAGCATGGAGGCGGAGATGACGCCGGAGCGGCCGAAGGGCAGCACCGACATGCGGATGACCTCCCAGCGGGTCGCGCCGAGGGCCAGGGCGGCCTCCTCGTTCATGCGCGGGACCTGGAGGAAGACCTCGCGGCTGACACTGGTCACGATCGGCAGGATCATGATCGCGAGCAGGATGCCGACGGTGAAGAGGGAGCGGGCCACGCCGACCTGGGTCTTGTCGAAGACGTAGGTCCAGCCCATGTACTCGTCCAGCCAGAGGTTCAGGCCGCCCAGGTAGGGGACGAGGAACAGGGCGCCCCAGATGCCGTAGATGATCGACGGCACGGCAGCCAGCAGGTCGATCACGTAGGCGAGGGGGCCGGCGAGCTTCCGCGGCGCGTAGTGCGAGATGAACAGGGCGATGCCGACGGCGATCGGAACCGCGATGAGCATCGCGATGATCGAGCTGACGACAGTGCCGAAGAGCAGGACGGCGATGCCGAAGACAGGAGGGTTCGCCGACGCGTTCCAGTCGAAGGTGGTGAGGAAGTTGCCCTCGTTCTTCGACAGCGCGATCGAGGCGCGGTAGGTGAGGAAGGCGGCGATCGACGCCATGATCACGAGGAGCAGGACGCCGGAGCCCTTGGAGAGCCCCGAGAAGATCTTGTCACCGGCGTGGCCGGTGGACTTCCCGTTCGCGGAGACAGGCGGAGGCGTGTCTATGTGGGTGGGTGTGGTGGTAGCCATGGTCTTTCCGGTCTGGATGGGGGGCGGGCCCCCTGGCGGCGGTGCACCGGATTCCCCCGCGGGGCGGGGGAGGGGCCCCGACGCCGGGCGGGTGGTGGACCCGCCCGGCGGTCCGGGGCTCAGGGGTTCAGGACAGCGAGTTGATGACCTCGCGGACCTTGGTGTTGATCTCGGCCGGGATCGGGGCGTAGCCGTTGTCGGAAAGGATCTTCTGGCCGGCGTCGGAGGCGGCGTAGCCGAGGAAGGACTTCACGGTCGGCAGGGTCTCGGCCTTGTTGCCCTTGTCGCAGACGACCTCGTAGGTGACCAGGACGATCGGGTAGGCGCCCTCGGCCTTGGTCGCGTAGTCGAGCTTCAGCGCCAGGTCGGAGCCGGTGCCGGCGACCTTGGCGGCGGCGATGGCCTTGGAGGCGCTGTCGGCGGAGGCCTTGACCGGGGCCGAGGCGCCGGTGTTGATGTCGACGGTCTTGATGTTCTGCGAGCTGGCGTAGGAGAGCTCGAAGTAGCCGATCGCGCCGTCGACGGTCTTCACCTGGGAGGCGACACCGGAGGAGTTGGACGCGCCCTGGCCGCCGGGGGCCGGCCACTTCTTGGAGGCTTCGTAGGTCCAGGCGTCAGGGGCGGCGGCCTTCAGGTACTTGCCGAGGTTCTCGGTGGTGCCGGAGTCCTCGGAACGGTGGAAGGCCTGGATCGCGGTGGACGGCAGGTTGACGCCGGGGTTCAGCTTCTTGATCGCCTCGTCGTCCCACTTCTTGATCTTGTCGTTGAAGATGTTCGCGAGGGTGGGGGCGTCGAGCGCCAGCTTGTCGACGCCGGCGACGTTGAAGCCGATGGCGATCGGGCCGCCGACCATCGGCAGGTTGATGCCCTGGCCGCCGGTGCAGATCTTCTTCGACTCCTCGACCTGCTCGGGCTTCAGCGCGGAGTCCGAGCCGGCGAAGCCGACGCTGCCCTGGTTGAAGGCGACGATGCCCTCACCGGAGGAGGAGGACTTGTAGTTGACCTCGACGCCCTGGCAGGCGGCCATGTAGTTCTTGACCCACAGGTCCACGGCGTTCTTCTGCGCCGAGGAGCCGGAGGCGAGCAGCTTGCCCTTGGCGTCCCCGCACTTGATGTCGCCGGCCGCGACGGACGGCTTGCCGCTGGCGCCGCCGTTGTTGGTGTTGTCGTCCGAGCCGCACGCCGTGAGGACCAGGGCGCCGGACACGACAAGCGCGCCGAGGGCGGAGGCACGAAGCATGTTCTTGCGCTGAAGCTTCACTTTTCGGGTGTTCCTTCCAGAAGCCGCCGGCCGCTTTCGGTAGTCGGGGCGGCGTGCGAAGAGGACATCGTCAGGGAGAGGTAACCGCAAGATCCGGCCAGCGGCGCGCTCTGTACGCCATCGAAATTAGGCAGAACAGGTGAAGCGATCGACGGGGGAAGGTGAACGACGGGTGAACCTCGACGGACGGCCGGGTGCGGTCCGCGGGGGCGGTGCGACGGGCGGTCCGGACCGTCCCGGGTGCCGTCCGGACGCCGGCGCGGGACCGGTCCGGGGGTCGTGGGCCTGTCCGCCGGACCGGTGGGGGAGGGGCTTCGGTGCCGTGTGCGCCGCGGGCTCGTCCCTGGCTCGGGGCGTGGGTCGAGGGGGTGCCGGGCTACGGAACCGCAGGGAACCGGTGAACCGGAATGCGGTCCCCTGCGGGGCGCGGCCGTGGGCGGGGCCGGTGACGGGAGCGCTGCTGCCGGCCGTGCCGGCGGCGGGCTCGGGGCCGCACGGCCCAGCGGGCGGGGCGGCCGGCGGGCGGGGCGACCAGCGGTCATTCGAATTCTTGTGTGATCGGACTCGGCGATATTCGCCGGGCGGTGACGCGTCCGCCGGGCGGAAACCCGGGCCGGGCGCCGCGGAACGCTCGGGGTGGACGGGGCTCTCGACGCGGGGGAGGGCGGTCGGGCGCAACTGGCCGGAATTCGACGGTGCTGGTCCTGTGGGCGGTGTGCGCGTGGTGCCGGGCGCGCCGGCTCGGGCCGCCGGGACCTGCCGCAGCCGTACGTGGTCGTACGTGGTCGTACGTGGCGGCAGGTCGCCGGCGGAGGAGGCCGCCATGGGCGCCGCCGGCCCGGAGCCGTCCGGGCGGGCGGGGCAGCATCAGGTGGCGGTCGCGGCGACCGGGTTCCAGAGGGAGTGGAAGGCGAGGCGGGCCGACTCGACCTCGTGGCGCTGGTCGGCGTGGAGGACCCCCAGGGCGTACGCGGTCGCCGGGGCGATGCGCGGGGTGCGGGCGGCGGCGGCCGACGCGGCGGCCGCCTCGGCGGCGTCGCGGTGCCGGTCCAGGGCTTCGCCGGCCGCGGCCAGGCGGGCCACGTCCTCGCCGAGGACCTCCCGGGCGTAGCGGTGGATCCGCAGCAGGCGGCCCACCTCGTGCCAGACGCCGTCGTGGTCGGGCAGGTACGGGTGGACCTGCGCGGCGGCGGGGAGTGCGGCGACGGCCGCGGTGAGCCGGGTCCGCGTCACCTCCGCCAGCGGGACCAGGACGTCCCCGACCCGCCCCCGGGCGGCGATCACGTCCAGCGGCACCTCGGAGGCCAGGACGGCCACCGCGTCGGCCACCGCGTGGAACCGGGACGAGCCCAGCGCGTGCAACGTCGCGGAGTGGGCCCGGGTCCGGGCCAGGGTGAGTTGCCGTTCCAGCAGCGCGGCGGCCCGCGCCGAGCCGACGGTCAGGGCGCCCGGGGTACCGCGCGGGGCGGGCACCTCCGGCGAGCCCGACAGGTGGTGCAGCGCCTCCAGCAACCGGGTCAGCCGGGCGGCGTACGCGTGCTCGTCGGCCAGCGTCGAGGCCAGCCAGGCCAGCTCGCCGCGCAGCCCGTCGGCCCAGGACGCGTCGGTGACCGCCCGGAAGGTCGCCAGGGATCCGCTGATCCGGCGCGCAGCCCCCCGCAGGCTGCGCGCCGCGTCGGCACCGTCCGCGGCGTCGGCCCCGCACTCCTCGTGCAGCCTGAGGCCGCGCAGGAAGGCGGTGGCCTGGGCCCGCAGGTACGCGCCGAGCACGTCCCCCGCGGAGCCCTCGCCGCTCACGTTCGCTGTCAGGTCATGGTTTGGCAGAGCCACGCCGGCGCCTCCGGGCGTCTATGAGCATCTCCTGTACGTGCCGCAGCGGCTGGCCGTCGTGGTCGGTGCTGTGCCGGGTCCATTCGCCGTCCGGGCCCAGGTGCCAGGAGGAGGTGGAGTCGGACATGCCCGTCTCCAGCAGCCGGTCCAGCGCCGCCCGGTGGGCCGCGTCGGTGACCCGCACCAGTGCCTCGATGCGGCGGTCGAGGTTGCGGTGCATCATGTCGGCGCTGCCGATCCACACCTCGGGTTCGCCGCCGTTGCCGAAGGCGAAGACCCGGGAGTGCTCCAGGAAGCGGCCGAGGACGGAGCGGACCCGGATGTTCTCCGACAGTCCGGGGACCTCGGGGCGCACGGCGCAGATGCCCCGGACCCAGATGTCGACGGGGACCCCGGCCCGGGAGGCCCGGTAGAGGGCGTCGATGAGGGCCTCGTCGACGACGGAGTTCATCTTGAGGCGCACGTACGCGGGGCGGCCGGCCCGGTGGTGGGCGGTCTCCTTGTCGATGCGGGCGATGAGCCCGTCGCGCAGCGAGCGCGGTGCGACGAGGAGGCGGCGGTAGGTCTCGCGGCGCGAGTAGCCGGACAGCCGGTTGAAGAGGTCGGAGAGGTCCGCGCCGACCTGCGGGTCGGCGGTGAGCAGGCCGAGGTCCTCGTACAGGCGGGCGGTCTTGGGGTGGTAGTTGCCCGTGCCGACGTGGGAGTAGCGGCGCAGCGTGTCGCCCTCCTGGCGGACGACGAGGGAGAGCTTGCAGTGGGTCTTGAGGCCCACCAGGCCGTACACGACGTGGCAGCCGGACTCCTCCAGCTTGCGCGCCCACTTGATGTTGGCCTGCTCGTCGAAGCGGGCCTTGATCTCGACGAGGACGAGGACCTGCTTGCCGGACTCGGCGGCGTCGATGAGCGCGTCCACGATGGGGGAGTCGCCGGAGGTCCGGTACAGGGTCTGCTTGATCGCGAGGACGTGCGGGTCGGCGGCGGCCTGCTCCAGGAAGGCTTGTACGGAGGTGGAGAACGAGTCGTACGGGTGGTGCAGGAGCACGTCGCGCTCGCGCAGCGCGGCGAATATGTCGGGTGCGGAGGCGGACTCGACCTCGGCGAGGTCCCGGTGGGTGCCGGCGACGAACTTCGGGAACTTGAGCTCGGGCCGGTCCAGCGAGGCGATGCCGAACAGGCCGGTCAGGTCCAGTGGACCGGGCAGCGGGTAGACCTCGGCGGCGGAGATCTTCAGCTCCTGGACCAGCAGGTCGAGGACGCCGGGGTCGATGGACTCCTCCACCTCCAGGCGGACCGGCGGGCCGAAGCGGCGCCGCATGAGCTCCTTCTCCAGGGCCTGCAGGAGGTTCTCGGCGTCGTCCTCCTCGACTTCGAGGTCCTCGTTGCGGGTGACCCGGAACATGTGGTGCGCGAGGACCTCCATGCCGGGGAAGAGTTCCTCCAGGTGCGCGGCGATGACGTCCTCCAGCGGGACGTAGCGCTGCGGGGAGGCCTCCAGGAAGCGCGACAGCAGCGGCGGCACCTTGACGCGGGCGAAGTGGCGGTGCCCGCTGACGGGGTTGCGCACGACGACGGCCAGGTTCAGGGAGAGGCCGGAGATGTACGGGAAGGGGTGCGCGGGGTCCACGGCCAGCGGCGTCAGCACCGGGAAGATCTGGTTGCGGAACAGGGTGAAGAGGCGGGCCTGCTCCTTCTCGGTGAGGTCGGGCCAGCGGATGAGGTGGACGCCCTCCTCGGCGAGCGCGGGGGCGATGTCGTGCTGGTAGCAGGCGGCGTGCCGGGCCATGAGCTCGCGCGAGCGCGTCCAGATGAGGTCCAGGACCTCGCGGGGCTGGAGGCCGGACGCCGAACGCGTGGCGACGCCGGTCGCGATGCGGCGCTTGAGGCCGGCGACGCGGACCATGAAGAACTCGTCGAGGTTGCTCGCGAAGATCGCCAGGAAGTTGGCGCGCTCCAGGAGCGGGGTGGTGGGGTCCTCGGCCAGCTCCAGGACCCGCTCGTTGAAGGCCAGCCAGCTGCGCTCGCGGTCCAGGAACCGCCCGGGCGGGAGCTCCTCGCCCTCCTTGTCGTCGTAGGAGTCCATGTCGGTGTCGATCTCGGGGGCGAGGTCGGCTTCGAGGCCGCTGGCGTGCGGGCGGTGCGCGGCGATGGAGCCGAGCCTGGCGCGCGCGGCGGGCGAGCCGGCAGGGGCCGCGGCGGAGGTGGACGACGTGTGCTGGGCGGGGACCTCGGCGGGTCCTGCGCTGGGCTGGTGGCTCATGACTCCATTGTTCCGCGCACGCGGCAGGACGGGCGCGTCGGAAGGGGCCGCGGTCAGTCGGAGTCGGGGCTGCATGCACGGAGAGTCGCAAGCGCGTCTTAAGGTCCGGTGAATGGCGTATGGCCTCCAGGCTCCGGATCGTGCACGAGTACGTCAGCTTCGCTCCGGAATGCACCCGTACGGGCCCCCGTGCGCCCGGGAGGCCCGTACGGGTGATGACGCTCAGCTCTCCGTTCGGTACATGAGGTCGACCTCGTGCGTGCTGAAGCCGAGGCCCTCGTAGACGGCGAGGGCCGCCGCGTTGTCGGCGTCGACGTACAGCATCGCGGTGGGCAGGCCGGCGGCGGCCAGGTGCTGGAGACCGACCGCGGTGAGGGCCTTGCCGAGGCCGCCGCCCTGGGCGCCGGGCCGGACGCCGAGCACGTAGACCTCGCCCAGCTGATCGTCGGCGTGGACCTTCGTCCAGTGGAAGCCGACGAGTTCCCCTTCCCGCTCTGCGAGGAAGAAGCCCTTCGGGTCGAACCAGGGCTGCGCCATGCGGTCGTCGAGGTCGCGCTGGGTCAGCGCGCCCTGCTCGGGGTGGTGGGCGAAGGCGGCCGCGTTGGCGGAGAGCCAGGCCGCGTCGTCCTGCCCGGGCACGAAGGTGCGGACGGTCACCCCGGCGGGCAGGACCGGCTCGGGCAGCGGGGGCGAGTCGGGGCCGAGCGGGCGGCGCAGCTGGCGCAGCTCGCGGAAGAGGGTGAGGCCGAGGACCTGGGCGAGGTGGCGGGCGGCGGACTTGCCGCCGTGCGCCCACACCCGGATCCGCTTGCCGGAGGCGGCGAGGAGGGCCGAGCCGAGGGCGCGGCCGTGGCCGCGGCCGCGCAGTGCGGGGTGCACGACGAGTTCGGCGGCGGGTGCCTCCACCGGGTCGGTGTCCTCCAGTTGGCCGTAGGCGGCGAGCCGCCCCTTCTCGGTGAGCAGGAAGTGCCGGATGCCCTCGCGGCGGCCGCCGCGCAGCTGGAGCCTGCCCTGCTCGGAGACGGCGCTGGTGCCGTCGGTGCGGGCTGCGTCCTCGAGCAGGGCGATGACGGCGTCGGCCTGTTCCTCCGTCAGTTCGTCGAGGGTCTGGATCTGGCGTCCCGGCTCCAGGGCCGCTGCTGCGTCGTCAGTCATGCTCCGAGCGTACGGCGGTCGGGCGTGCGGGCGGTGGTGTCCCGGCGAGGTCCCGCCGACAGATCGCGCGGGCGGGTCGGCGGACCGGCGCGAGGGCGGCGCAACGGCGGGCGGGCGGGCGGCGGGAGGGCCGGAGGGAGGAGAGGCGGCGGGGGTGGAGGGAGGAGCGGCGGCGGGGGTGCGGCGGGGGCGGAGGGAGGAGTGGCGGCGGGGGCGGGGAGTCCGTCGGTCCGCGTGTGACCAGCTCGATACGTCACCCCCCTGTCGGTGCTACGCGCGTTGACCGTAGGCTGCGCCCGACCTCCATGCTTTACCGCTGTTCATAAGGGGACAAAATGTCAGCGAGGCCACAACGGCACCGCCGAAACCGCCGGTTGACCCTCATCGCGGCGGCCGCCACGGCCGCTTCCGGTGCGCTGGTCGTCGCCGCTCTGCCGGCCGGTGCCGCGAGTGGCGGCGGCGCGGGCAAGAGCCGCACCGTCGACGTGCAGCTGCTGTCGTTCAACGACTTCCACGGCACCCTGGAGCCCCCGCAGGGCTCCTCCGGCACCGTGACCGAGCGTCAGCCTGACGGCACCACCAAGGCCATACCGGCCGGTGGCGTCGAATACCTGGCCACCAGCCTGCGCGAGGCCCGCAAGGGCCACGAGTACTCCATCACCGCCGCGGCCGGCGACATGATCGGCGGCAGCCCGATGCTGTCCGGTCTGTTCCACGACGAGCCGACCGTCGAGGCGCTGAACAAGCTGAAGCTGGACGTCTCCAGCGTCGGCAACCACGAGTTCGACGAGGGCAAGCAGGAGCTGCGCCGCATGGCGTACGGCGGCTGCCACCCGGTCGAGGGCTGCTTCGAGATGGGCAAGGAGTTCACCGGCTCCGAGTTCAAGTACCTCGCCGCGAACGTCGTGGACGAGAAGACCAAGCGTCCGATGATGTCGCCCACCTGGATCTGGAAGAAGGGGGACGTCAAGATCGGCTTCATCGGCGTCACCCTGGAGGGCACCCCGGACGTCGTGACGGCCGAGGGCGTCAAGGGCCTGAAGTTCGGCGACGAGGTCGAGACGATCAACAAGTACGCCGCCGAGCTGAACAAGCAGGGCGTGAAGTCGATCGTCGCCCTGATCCACGAGGGCGGCCTGCCGGCGAACGGCGCGTACAACTACGACTGCAACGTGCCGGGTGCCGGCGCCGGCATCTCCGGCGCGATCGTGGACATCGCGAAGAACGTGGACGCGAAGGTCGACGCGCTGGTCACCGGCCACACGCACCAGGCGTACGCCTGCAACATCCCGGACCCGGCGGGCAACCCGCGCGCCGTCACCTCGGCCGCCTCCCTGGGCCGCCTGTTCACCGAGACCACGCTGACGTACGACCGGCAGACCAAGGACATCGTCCGTACGCCGGTGGCCTCGCCGAAGCCGGTCAACAAGGTCGTCACCCGGGACGTGCCCAAGGCCCCCGACATGACCGAGCTGATCGACCGCTGGAAGGCGCTCGCCGCCCCGGTCGCGAACCGCCCGATGGGCTACATCTCGGCGGACATCCCGGGCCGCGGCCTGGACGCGCCGGAGAAGCCGCTCGGCGACCTGATCGCGGACGCGCAGCTGGAGGCCACGGCCCCGGCGGACAAGGGCGGCGCGCAGCTGGCCCTGATGAACCCGGGCGGCATCCGCTCCGATCTTGCCTACAAGGCCTCGGCCGAAGAGGGCGACGGCGTCGTCACGTACGGCGAGTCGTACACAATCCAGCCGTTCAACAACATGATGAACATCGTGGACCTGACCGGCGCGCAGCTGATCACCGCCCTGCAGCAGCAGGTCAGCGGCCCGGTCAACGGGGTGAACCCGAAGATCCTGCAGGTCTCGAAGGGCTTCACCTACACCCTGGACATGACGAAGTCGGGCGCGGACCGCGTCGTCGTGGACTCGGTGAAGCTGAACGGCGCGGCGATCGACCCCGCCAAGACCTACCGGGTCGCGATGAACGAGTTCCTCGCGGGCGGCGGTGACGGCTTCACCGTCCTGAAGGAGCACAAGAACAAGCTGGTGGGCGCGTCCGACCTGGACTGCTTCAACGCCCTGCTGGCGAAGTCCTCGGCGGCGAGCCCGATCGCCCCGCCGGCCGCGGACCGGATCACCGTCATCAAGTGAGCGACGCGGCTCCTGCCGCACCGCACGCCCGGAGGGGCGGTGGGCCCGTCCGGCCCGCCGCCCCTCCGGCGTTTTCCGGGTCGGTGCGGCGGCCCGTGCCCGGTGGCACCCCCGTGGTCACGGGGCACGGGTCGCCGCGGGGTCACAGGCCGGCCAGGAACTTCCTGACGGCCTCGTGGAAGCCCTGGGGGTCCTGGAACGGCAGGAAGTGCTCGGTGTCCAGGCCGACGTAGGCGGTGTGGGGGCGCCGGGCGGTCATGGCGTCGGCCTGCGCCTGCGGCAGGGCCTCGCTGCGCCGGCCGTGGACGAGGAGGGCGGGGCAGGTGGTGGCCAGCCAGGCGTCCCAGTTGTCGTGGGCGGCCGCGGCGATGGTGTCGAGGACGTCCTGCGGGTGGAACGGCAGCCGCCAGCCGCCGCCGGGCAGCGGGCGCAGCGCGGCCTCGTAGACCGGGCCCATCGCGCCGAGGGCGGCGAGGAGTTCCTCGCGGGTGCCGGCGGTGTACGGCAGGCCGGTCAGGAACGCGAACCGGTCGGTGCCGCCCGGCGCGATCTCGACGGGGCCCTCTGTGTTGACGAGGGCGCTGACCCGGTGGGGCTGACGGGCGGCGAGGTGGTAGGCGTTCATCGCGCCCAGCGAGAAGCCGATGACGGCGACGGAGTCGAGGCCGAGGTGGTCGAGGAGGGCGACCGCGTCGGACACGTAGCCCTCCCGGCTGTGCTCCGGGGCCCGGTCGGAGTCGCCGTGGCCCCGCTGGTCGGGGGCGATGACCCGCCACTCGTCGCCGAGCACTTCGGCGAGGCCGGTCCAGGCGGCGGCCTCGGACATGCCCCCGTGCAGGGCGAGCAGCGGGCGACCGGGGCCCCCGAAGTCCAGGTAGGACAGCGTGCGGTCGTCGATCTTCAGCGCGTGGCGCATGCGTGGACCCCCGTTCGTGCGGGGGCGGCGGGGTGCCGCCCCTTCGCTGTCTTCAGCCTGCCAGCGTTTGGGCAAGCGCGCAATACGATCGTCTTGGGCACATGCGCAAAATCGGTGCGCGGCTACCATCCCGACATGGGAAATCGCGAGGACCTGCTGGCCGGAGCGCGCCGCTGCCTGGAGGAGAAGGGCTATCTGCGCACCACGGTGCGCGACATCGCCGCGGCGTCGCAGGTGAGCATGGCCGCGATCGGTTACCACTTCGGCTCGCGCGAGGCGCTGCTCAACCAGGCGCTGTTCACCGCCATGGACGAATGGGCCGCCGGCGCCGGCCGGCTCGCCGGTGAGGGTGACACCGCCGAGGAGCGGTACGCCGACACCTGGGACCGCAAGATCCGGGACTTCTCCGAGATGCGCTGGCTGTGGCTCGCCTCGGTGGAGGCCTTCGTCCACGCGCAGTCCTCGCCCGAGCTGCTCGCCGTCCTCGCCGAGAGCCAGCGCAAGAACCGGCGGATGGTGGCCGCGGTGCTGCGCGGGGTCCCGACGGAGGAGGTCTCGGAGGAGGACGCCCGCAGCCTGGGCTCGCTGCACATCGCCCTGCTCAGCGGGGTGATGGTGCAGGCCCTGACCGATCCGGAAGGGGCGCCGACCGGGCACGGGCTCGCCCGGGGGCTGCGCGCCATGGTGGAGCTGCTCGACAGACCGGTGCCTACCGACGGGTAGTAAACCGCGCTCGCGCACGCCATAATCCGGCCACCAACCGGACCGGCAAAGGGGCGGGCATGGCCGTGGATCGTCGGGCGTTTCTCCTCGGGGCGGTGGTGACGGGCACGGGCGCGGCCCTCACGCTGGGCGGGGCCCCCGCCTCCGCACGCCCACTGGGCACACGCGCCCCGGGCAGAGGCGCACTGGGCGCACGCGCACTGGACGCACGCGCACTGGGCACCCAGGACTGGATGTCCGGACTCGGAGACCCCACCGCCCTGCAGCGGATGACCATTCCGGGCAGCCATGACTCCGGCGCCCGCCAGGGCGGGCTCTACGTCGCCTGCCAGAACACCTCGATCGCCGAACAGCTCGACTCCGGCATCCGTTTCCTCGACGTGCGCTGCCGCGTGACGGGCGGCTCGTTCGCCATCCACCACGGATCCTTCTACCAGGGCCTGATGTTCGGTGACGTCCTCGTCGCCTGTCGGGACTTCCTCGCGGCCCACCCCCGCGAGACGGTCCTGATGCGGGTCCGACAGGAGTACTCGACGGAGAGCGACGCCGTCTTCCGCGCCGTCTTCGACGACTACCTCGACCACCGCGGCTGGCGGCCGTTGTTCCGGATCGCCGACACCCTGCCCACCCTCGGCCAGGCCCGCGGCCGGGTGGTGCTCCTCGCCGACAACGGTGGCCTGCCCGGTCTGCGGTACGGCGACGGCAGCGTCTTCGACGTCCAGGACGACTGGAACGCCGAGCCCTTCACCAAACGCGGCAGGATCGAGAACCACTTCCGCAAGGCCGTCGAGCAGCCCGGCAAGCTCTTCGTGAACTACACCAGCACCTCGGCCTACCTGCCGCCGCGCTGGAACTCCGACCGGCTCAATCCGCAGGTGCACGCCTTCGTCGACGGCGGCGAGCTGGCCGGCCGGACCGGGCTCGGCATAGTCCCGATGGACTTCCCGAACACCCGCTCCGGCCTGGTCGCCTCACTCATCCGGCACAACTGACACTCCCGCTGCGGTGGTGGCGGCAGCCCCGCGCGTGTGGGCAGTGCCACGTGCCCGCACCGCCCCGGGCGCCTCAACGGCTCCCGCCGCTTCGGCCGCCGTCGCGGGAGGCGGTGTCGGCGCGCCCGGGATCCGGAGCACCGCCTCCGTGCCCGGGCCGCCGTCGCCCGGGGCCCGCAGCTCGGCCGTACCGCCCGCGCGCTGCACCGTACGGGCCACGATCGACAGGCCGAGCCCGCTGCCGGGCAGCGCCCGGGCCGACGAGGACCGCCAGAACCGCTCGAACACGTGCGGCAGGTCCTCGGCCGGGATGCCGGGCCCGCGGTCCCGTACGGTCAGCCCGCCCGCCCGCAGCGCGACCGAGACGACCCCGCCGGGCGGGCTGAACTTCACCGCGTTGTCCAGCACGTTGACCACGGCCCGCTCCAGCGCCGCCGCCTCGCCCCGCACGTACCAGGGTTCCAGCCCCGCCTCGAACACCAGCTCCGGACCGCGCAGGCGGGCCCGCGACAGTGCGCTGTCCGCGATCTCGTGCAGGGCCACGACCTCCAGCCGGGCGGGCGGGCCCGCGTCCGGCCGGGACAGCTCCTGGAGGTCGCCGATCAGCGAGGCCAGCTCCGTCATCTGCGCCTTGACCGAGGCCAGGAGCTCCCGCCGGTCCTCGGCCGGGATGGCCCGGCCGGTCTCCTCGCTGCGCGCCAAGAGCTCGATGTTGGTCCGCAGGGAGGTCAGTGGCGTCCGCAGCTCGTGGCCGGCGTCGGCGATGAGCCGGGCCTGCCGCTCCCGGGAAGAGGCCAGGGCCGCCGTCATGGAGTTGAACGACCGCGACAGGCGGGCGATCTCGTCGTCGCCCTCGTCGGGGATCCGCACCGTCAGGTCCTCGGTGCGCGCGATGTGCTCGACCGCCCCCGTCAACTCGTCCACCGGCCGCAGCCCCGTCCTGGCCACCCACAGGCCGGCCGCGCCCGCACCGACCACTCCGACCCCGCAGACCAGCAGCAGCACCCAGGTCAGCGTGGACAGCGGCTTGTCGATGTCGGCCAGCGGTTTGGCCACCGAGATCCCGAAGACCGGGGCGTTCGGCTGGGCCTGCGCCTGGAAGGTGAAGACGCGCATCCGGGTCCCGGAGGCGGTCTGCACGTCGTGCAGCACGTTGAGCCGCCGGCCGGTGGCGACCTCCCGGTCGGCCGGCACCACCGGAAGGTCGGTGCGGCCGCCCACCCAGCAGTGGGCGCCGTTCGGCAGGACGATCTGGACGGTCGCGTTCAGGTTCCCGGCGATCTCGCGGGCCGGCCGGGCGGGCGCGGTGACGCAGACCCCGTCGCTCAGCGCCCGGACGACCTCCGTGTCCGGGTTCGTGGCCACCAGCGTCCGGTCCAACTGCTCGCGCAGCTGCGTGCGCACCATCACCCACGACACGGCGGCCACCGCCGCGACGGCCACCGCCACCGCGACCGCCACCAGCAGGGCGAGCCGGGAGCGCAGCGGCAGCCCGCGGAACCGTGCTGCGGGGCTCACTCCGGACCCCCGGAATCGCCGGCCCCGGCCCCGGCCGTGCGCAGGACGTACCCGACGCCGCGCACGGTGTGGACCAGGCGGGGTTCGCCGCCGGCCTCGGTCTTGCGGCGCAGGTACATGACGTACACGTCCAAGGAGTTGGAGCTGGGCTCGAAGTCGAAGCCCCACACGGTCTTGAGGATCTGCTCGCGGGTCAGGACCTGCCGCGGGTGCGCGAGGAACATCTCCAGCAGCGTGAACTCGGTCCGGGTGAGCTCCACCGGGCGCGCGGCCCGGGTCACTTCCCGGGTCGCGAGGTCCATCCGCAGGTCCCCGAAGACGAGGTGGTTCTCCGGTTCCCGGGCCGGACCGGGCACGGGGGCGGTGTACGCGCTGCGCCGCAGCAGGGCCCGGACGCGGGCGAAGAGCTCGTCCAGTTCGAACGGCTTGACGAGGTAGTCGTCGGCGCCCGCGTCGAGGCCGGTGACGCGGTCGCCGACGGTGTCGCGGGCGGTGAGCATCAGGATCGGTGTGGTGTTCCCGGCGGCCCGCAGCCGGCGGGCCGCGGTCAGGCCGTCCATGCGGGGCATCTGGATGTCCAGGACGATCAGGTCGGGGGCGTACGAGGCGGCCCGGTCGAGTGCGTCGAGCCCGTCGACGGCGGTCTGTGCCGCGTACCCCTCGAAGGCGAGGCTGCGGCGCAGGGCCTCCCGTACGGCGGGCTCGTCGTCGACGACGAGGATGCGCTGCTGGTCGTCCTCGACGGGCTTCATGCGGTCCCCCCAGGGGTGGTGTGCGGTGGTCGGCGGCCGGCGGCGGGTTGGCCGACGGTGCCTTCCAGCGTCGCACGACCCGTCGGCTAGAAGGCCGCGCCGAAGCCGTCGGTGGCGGAGGACGGGGAGCGGCCGCTGTCGCCGGCGGAGCCGCTGCTGCCGCTGCCGCCATTGCCGCCCTTGCGCAGGGACTCCAGGTCGGCCTTGATCGTGTTGACCGGGATGGCGAAGCCGAGGCCCACGCTGCCCGCGGCGGAGCTGTCGGCGGCGGGCGAGTAGATCGCGGACGGCATGCCGATGATCTCGCCGTTCATGTTGACGAGGGCGCCGCCGGAGTTGCCGGGGTTGAGGGAGGCGTCCGTCTGGATGGCCTTGTACGAGGTGGTGTTCGAGCCGGTGTTCCCGTTGAACTGGCGGCCGTCGAAGGAGAACGGCCAGCTGCCGCCGCCGTCGCCGCCGCGTTGCCGCTGCGGCGCCTGCTGGTCCGACTTGGGCACGTTGACCTCACGGTTGAGCGCCGAGACGATTCCGCTGGTGACCGTACCGGTGAGGCGGTCCGGGGAGCCGATCGCGACGACCTGGTCGCCGACCCGGACGCCGTCGGAGTTGCCGAGCCGGGCGGGCTTCAGGCCGGATGCGCCCTGGAGCTTGATCAGGGCGAGGTCCTTGTCCGGGTCCGTGCCGACGGTCTTGGCGGGAAACTTCCTGCCGTCGCTCAGGGTCACCTGGATCTCGCTGGCGCCGCTGATGACGTGGTTGTTGGTGGCGATCTCGCCGTCGGCGGTGAGGACGAAGCCCGAGCCGGTGCCCCGGCCCGACCCGGTACGGGTGTCGATGCGCACGACCGAGGGGCTGACCTGCTCGGCGACCCCGGTCACCGTGCCGCTGGTGGACTGCGAGACGACCGTGCCGTTGAAGCCGCCCGCGATGCCCGCCCGGTCGCCGAGCAGCTGCTGGGCGAGCGTGGCGGTGCCGCCGCCGACGACCGCCGCTGTGATCGCGACGGCGGCGAGCAGCGCTACCGGGCGCTTGGCCCGGGCGGCGCGCGCCGGACCGCCCGCGGCCGGTCCGGCGGGCGCGGTGGCCGCCGGGCCGTCCGGGGGAAGGGTCTCGCCGTGGATTCCGTGGGGCTGGTGCGCCTCGAACCATCCGGGCGCCGGGCTGTCGGCGCCGGGCGGGTACACGGGCGGCGGCGGGTACGAGCCGCCGAGGGGCGCGCCCAGGTACGTGCGGTCATCCTGCGGGTACCCGCCGTCCCGGCGGAAGGTCTCGGTCATGTACAGGACTCTGTCCGCGGATCATGAGAGCTTTCTGAGTGCCCGCTGAAAAGCCCGACAGAACCTGGTGCGCCCGACGGCCCGGTGTCTCCCGAGGCCCGGTGTCTCCGACGGCCCGGTGTCTCCGACGGGGCGACGGCCCGGAATGCGGAGTCAGCCGCAGGAGCGGTTCACAGGCAGCCGCAGGAGCGCCGGATCACCAGCGCCGACGGGAACTGCTTGAGCCGCTCCCGGCGCGAGCCCGACACCCGCAGTCCGTCGTCGAGGACGAGGTCCACGGCGGCCCGGGCCATCGCCGGGCGGTCCGAGGCGACGGTGGTCAGCGGCGGGTCCGTCAGCGCCGCTTCCTTCACGTCGTCGAAGCCGGCGACCGCCAGCTCCCCGGGCACGTCGATCCGCAGCTCCCGGGCGGCCCGCAGCACGCCGATGGCCTGGTCGTCGGTTGCGCAGAAGATGGCCGGCGGGCGGTCGGGGCCCGACAGGAGCTCCAGCGCCACCCGGTAGGCGTCGTAACGGTTGTACGGGGCCTCGATCAGGCGCCCCTCGACCGACCGGCCCGACTCCAGCATGGCCCGGCGCCAGCCCTCGACGTGGTCGGCGACGGGGTCGCCGACCGACGGGGTGTTCTCGATGCCGCCGATACAGGCGACGTACTCGTGCCCGTGTTCGAGGAGGTGGCGGGTGGCGAGCTGGGCGCCGCCGATGTCGTCGGTGACCACAGCGACGTCGTCGATGGCCTCGGGCCGCTCGTGCAGCAGCACGACTCGGGCGTCCCACGCCTCGATCTCGGAGGCCGCCCGCTCGCTCATGCCCTGGCTGACCAGGATCAGGCCGGACACCCGCATGCCGAGGAAGGCGCGCAGGTAGTGGACCTCGCGCTCGTCCCGGTAGTCGGAGTTCCCGACCAGCACCATCTTCCCGCGCTCGGCGGCCGCCTGTTCCACCGCGTGGGCCATCTCCGCGAAGAACGGCTGGCGCGCATCCGGAACGATCATGCCTATGAGGTCGGTGCGCCGGGACGCCATCGCCTGGGCGACCCGGTCCGGGCGGTAACCCAGCTCCTTGATCGCTGCGAGGACACGCTCGCGCGTGGCCGGGGCGACCGGCCGGGGTCCGTTGTTGATGACGTAGCTCACGACGGCGGTTGAAGTACCCGCAAGTCGCGCCACATCATCCCGCGTCACCTTGGCCACGCTGGGAGTCTACGCGGGGTGACCGGCCTCTGGGCAGGGCATCCTGCGCACCGGACGGTCACGGGTGCTTCCGCCGTACGGGGGACGCCCCGCTACGCGTCGGCGGCAACCTGGGTCGGCGCCCGGTCCGCGGTCTCCGCCGCGGCCCGTTCGGCCTTCTCCGGGGTGACGAAACGGTAGCCGACGTTCCGGACGGTGCCAATGAGCGATTCGTGCTCCGGGCCCAGCTTCGCGCGCAGCCGCCGCACGTGCACGTCCACCGTCCGGGTGCCGCCGAAGTAGTCGTAGCCCCAGACCTCCTGCAGCAACTGGGCCCGGGTGAAGACCCGGCCCGGGTGCTGGGCGAGGTACTTGAGCAGCTCGAACTCCTTGAAGGTGAGGTCGAGGACCCGGCCCTTCAGCTTCGCCGAGTACGTCGCCTCGTCGACCGACAGGTCACCGTTGCGGATCTCCATGGGGGAGTCGTCGGCGCCCAGCTGCTGGCGGCCGGTGGCCAGCCGCAACCGCGCCTCCACCTCGGCCGGGCCGGCGGTGTCGAGGAGGACGTCGTCGATGCCCCAGTCGGCGGTGACGGCCGCCAGGCCCCCCTCGGTGACGACGAGGATCAGCGGACAGCCCGGCCCCGTGGAACGCAGCAGCTGGCACAGCGACCGCACCTGGGGCAGGTCCCGGCGGCCGTCGACGAGGATGACGTCCGCCCCGGGGGTGTCCACGAGGGCGGGGCCCTCGGCGGGGGCCACCCGTACGTTGTGCAGCAGCAGGCCGAGGGCCGGCAGTACCTCGGTGGACGGTTGGAGGGCGTTGGTCAGCAGCAGGAGGGAGCTCATGCCCGACCCCCTGCCCGGGTCGGTCGGTGGTGCACGGTTCGCTGGTCCGTCACGTCGGTTCCTCCTCGGTCCCGTCGAGGACTTTCGCGGTACTGCTTCGTACGGGGTGCGTCGTGGTGCGGCGTGGTGCTCGGTGCCTGGTGCCTACTGCCTGCGCGGCGTCGGTCGGTCCCCGCGCCTTGGGGCCGGCCGGGCGCCTTCGTTCTCGTTCCGTTCAACGTACTGAAAGCACAAAAGGACCCGGGGGCAACGTTGCCCGGATCCTTCGCCAGCAGAATAGCCCACCCGCCGACGTCGGGCCGAGGCTTCCCGGTCCGCGCTTCCTGTGGTTCGCGCCACCCCCGGAACCAGCGTATGCCCCGGTTTCGGCGGTTCGGCGGGCTTCGGGGAGGCTCCTCAGGGCCGTCCGGGCGCACTCCGGGCGCACCCGGGGCGCACGGTGGCACACGGGCCGGCGGCCGGGAGGGGCCATCATGGAGGCCGACGACGGTAGAGAGCCGACGATAGGAGCTGCAGTGGCAACCGGAACCATCCGCTACTGGGCGGCGGCCAAGGCCGCGGCCCACACGGCGGAGGAGCCGTACTCGGCGCGGACACTGGCCGAGGCGCTCGACGCAGTGCGGGAACGCCACCCCGGGGAGCTGACCCGGGTCCTGCTGCGCTGCTCCTTCCTCGTGAACGACGAACCCGTGGGCAAGCGCCCGCACGATTCCGTCCTGCTGACCGAGGGGGGCACCGTCGAGGTGCTCCCGCCGTTCGCGGGCGGGTGAGCGGAAACCGATGAGCACTCCCGAGGAACAGCAGCAGGGGCGGCAGCAGCAGCCCGGGCAGCAGGGGTACCCCCCGCAGGACCCGTACACGACCCAGACCTGGCAGTCGGACACCTGGGAGACGGGCTACCAGCCGGTGCAGCGCGCCGAGCCGGTGCAGCGGCCCGCGGCGCCCGAGGGGTGGTTCCGGGACGAGGCCCCCGCCGTACCCGCGCCGGCTCCGGGTGCGGCTCCGGGTGCGGGTACGGACTGGGGACAGACGGCCTACCCGCAGTCGTACGGGGGCTCGGCGCCCACCCCGCAGCACCAGCACCAGCCACAGCACCAGCACCAGCACCAGCCGCAGCACCCGTCGCAGGCGTACCAGGCTCCGGTGGCGCCCGAGGGGTGGTTCCGGGACGAGGCCCCCGCCGCGCCCGCCCCGGCGCCGGCGGCTGCTGCCGCGCCGGTGCAGGACTGGGCCGCCGAGACGGCGTACCTCCCGCCGGTGCAGCAGCAGAGCAGTGCCGCCGCGGAGACGGCGTACCTCCCGCCGGTTCCGCCGGTGCAGCAGAGCGTTGCCGCCGCCGAGACCGCTTACCTCCCGCCGGTGCCGCAGAGCGCTGCTGACGAGACCGCCTATCTCCCGCCGGTGCCGGCGCCGCAGCCGGTGCCGGAGCCGAGCGCCGCCGCCGAGACCGCGTACCTGCCGCCGGTGCAGGAGGGCGCCGCGCCGGAGGGCTGGTTCCGGGACGCGGCCCCCGCGGCTCCCGTTGCCGCGGCCGCTCCCACCGGGGCCTGGGTGGAGACCACCGCCTACCTGCCGCCGCAGGCCGCCGCCGAGCCCGTGCCGGTGCAGGCGGCGGACCCGCAGCCGGCCTCCGCCGCAGCAGCCCCCGGCCGGCACGCCGCGCCCTCCGCCGCCGCGGGCGCCCCCGGTGGGCCCGTCGACCCGGCCGGGGAGCCCGAGTACTCCCCGCCCACCCTCGGTGGGAACACCATGCGCGCCGTCGACCCCGCCCAGGCCCGCGCCGAGGGCCGCTCGCCGATCATCGACCCCGGTCCGCAGTCGGCCGTGCTGACCGCCGCGCTCGGGCTGCTGCTCGCCGTCGCCGCCGTCATGGGGGACCTCGGGCTGCTCCTGCCGCTGGTGGTGCTCCAGGGACTCACCGCGGCCGGCTGGTTCCGGCTCAACGGCATGTGGCCGGCCCGCCAGGGCATCGTCCTCGCCTTCGCCGGAGCCCTCGTCGCGGATGCCGCGGTGTTCGCGGTGGACGACACGTACGGCGCGGGCGCGATCATCGGCACCCTCGGCGTGTGGGTGCTGCTCACGCTCGTCCTCCAGCTGCGCAGCCAGGCCGACCCCGATGAGCGGATGTACGGCCTCATGGCGTCGGTGGCCTCCGCCGCCCTCGCCATCGTGTGCGCCGGCTACCTGGCCGCCGACTCCGCCGCCGTCACCGTCGGCGCGGTGGCCGTCGCGGTCGCCGTGTTCGTCCGCGCGCTGCCCCTGCCGCCGATGCCGTCCGTCGGCGTGTCGCTGGCCGCGGCCGCCGGTGCGGGCGTCGCGGTCGGCGGGCTGACCTCCGTCGGGGTGGGCGGGGCGCTGCTCGGCCTGGCCGCCGGGGTGTGCGCGCTGATCGGGCTGCGCGTCGCGGCGTACGACTACCCGTCGAAGTTCGTGCACATGACGGCCGGCGTGGCGCTGCCGCTGGCGGCCGCCGCTCCCGCCGTCTACCTGATGGGGCGGGTGGTGGGCTGAGGCCCGGTCAGTAACCCTGTGAACGCGTACGGAGGCCGTCGGCGACGCTGACGGCCTCCGTACGTCCCTGCATGGTCAACTAGGGGCGGACGTACCGGTCTACAGGGGGGAGAGGCGCATGCGCTTCCTGCGCGTCGTCGTGATCATCGTCGTGGTGCTGGGCGCGTTGGCCGTCGGCGCGGACCGCTGGGCGGCCGGTTATGCCGAGGGCAGGCTCGCCGAGCGAATACAGGCGCGCCAGGGTTTGGCCGGGTCCGCCGAGGTGGAGATCCACGGCTTCCCGTTCCTGACCCAGGCGCTGAGCCACGAGCTCGAACGGGTCGACGTCCGGCTGGACGGCGTCGACGCCGTCGCGGACGGCCGCAAGACGCGGCTCTCGCAGCTCCGGGCGAGCTTCAGCGGGGTGGAGCTGAACGGGGACTACAGCGGGGGTACCGCCCGGCGTGCGGAGGGCTCGGCGCTGATCACGTACCCGGATCTGACGGAGGCCTCGCAGACCGGCGTGAAGCTCACCCACGGAGGGGCGCAGGACAAGGTGAAGGTGACCGCGTCGGTGGAGATCCTGGGCCGGACCTTCACGCGCAGCGTGGTGTCGACCGTCACCCTCGTCGACGCGAAGGACGGCGGGAACGGCAAGGGCGGCGGCAAACTGGTCCGGGTGCGCGCCGACGAGGTGCCCGGCGAGGGCATCCCCGGGATCGAGACCGCGATCCGCAAGAAGACCGACTTCGAGCGGCGCCTCGACGACGGGCTGCCGGTGGGGCTCCAACTGACCGGCCTGACCGCCGACGAGGCCGGCGTCCACCTGACGCTGAGCGGAACGGACGTCTCGCTGGCCGGATCGTGAGACGGAGCGGTCCGATCCGCAGAAGGGCCGGCCGGGCGGAGCCGCCGGCGAGGGGCGCGGGTGCCGTCCGGGGCGCCTTGCGTCCCGCCATTCGAGCGTTCCTGTCTCGATATATGACACACCGGTGACAGGGCGGCCCGTTCGTCCCTACGATCCAGGCATGAAGCATCAGCAGGCGGACCTCACGAAGCGACGGGCAGTAGACCTGTGTCGCGTCGCCGCCATGCTCTGTCGATCCATGTGACCTGAGAGCGCATCCGCTCCACCTGTTCGGACGACCGTCCTTCCCGCGTGACCGCGCGCAGCCGTTTCCCTCCCTGTCCACTGGCGCCTCCCCGCTCAGTGCCCACGGGAGCGCCCTGCGCGCCCTCAGCAGCACCCGCACCGCCCCGCCGCACACTGCCCCGGAGGAGAACACCATGAGCCGCAGCGACGTCCTCGTTGACGCCGACTGGGTCGAGGCCCACCTGAACGACGCCAACGTCGTCATCGTCGAGGTGGACGAGGACACGTCCGCCTACGACAAGAACCACATCGCCGGCGCCGTCCGGATCGACTGGAAGAAGGACCTCCAGGACCCGGTCCGCCGTGATTTCGTGGACCAGGAGGGCTTCGAGAAGCTCCTGTCCGCCAAGGGCATCTCCAACGACGACACCGTCGTCCTCTACGGCGGCAACAACAACTGGTTCGCCTCCTACGCGTACTGGTACTTCAAGCTGTACGGCCACCAGGACGTCCGCCTCCTCGACGGCGGCCGCAAGAAGTGGGAGCTGGACTCCCGCGACCTGGTCGACGGCGCCGAGGTACCGAACCGCCCGGCCACGGAGTACAAGGCCAAGGCCCAGGACTCCTCGATCCGCGCCTTCCGCGACGACGTCGTGGCCGCCATCGGCTCCCTGAACCTGGTCGACGTCCGCTCGCCCGACGAGTTCTCCGGCAAGCTCCTCGCCCCGGCGCACCTGCCGCAGGAGCAGTCGCAGCGCCCCGGTCACGTGCCGACCGCCCGCAACATCCCGTGGTCGAAGAACGCCAACGACGACGGCACCTTCAAGTCCGACGAGGAGCTCACGGCCCTCTACGAGACCGAGCAGGTCGACCTGGCGAAGGACACCATCGCCTACTGCCGCATCGGCGAGCGCTCCGCGCTGACGTGGTTCGTGCTCCACGAGCTCCTGGGTCAGGAGAACGTCAAGAACTACGACGGTTCGTGGACCGAGTACGGCTCCCTGGTCGGCGTGCCGATCGAGCTGGGCGCCAACAAGTAGTCCCGGGCACGCGACGCCCAGCAGAACCACTTCTTCGAGGACAGGACAGAGGAACATGTGCGGAGCACAGATCGGCGGACCGGACCTTTCCACGCTCAAGCCCGGTGAGACGGCCATCCAGGGACAGGTGACCAAGGACGGCGAGCCCGTCAGCGGCTACGTGCGGCTGCTCGACTCGACCGGCGAGTTCACCGCGGAGGTCCCCACCTCGGCGACCGGCCAGTTCCGCTTCTACGCGGCGACCGGCACCTGGACGCTGCGGGCGCTCGTCCCGGGCGGCCAGGCGGACCGTGCCGTGGTCGTTGCCGAGGCCGGCAGCGTGACGGACGTGGCGATCGCGGTCTGATCGTCGCGGGCCGTTGGCCCGAGAACCGGCCGGAGGGCCGCACCCCAGGGGGTTGGACGCCACTGGAGCGGGGTGCGGCCCTCCGCGCCGTCCACCGTCGTGCGGGCCGCCTCCGGACCTACTCTGGAGGCATGTACGCCCGGCGGCGCCGCATCTACTTCCTCCTCATGGGCGGATGCCTCTTCCTCTTCGTCTCCGCCTGGTCCTTCGTGCGCCTGCTCTCGGTCGAGGCCGCCGTGGCGATGTGCGTCGTCGCCATGGTCATCCCGCCGATCGCCGCGATGATCGCGAACCGGCGCGGCCCGGACGACCGCTGGTGGGACGACCCCTCGGGAGATCCGCAGTCCGACGAGTGGTGGGACGAACTGGACGGCAAGCGGCGCCGGGACGAATGATTCCCCGCCAACCCGAAACGTGACGCGTTTTCGCGGTCAGGACCCGCCAGCCCAGCGTCACGTGCGGCCGGGGTGTCGGCCCGGCCGACGCGCCCAGCAGCGGCGACCTCGCCCCGTGCGAGGAGATGACGCCCGGTGGCGGCCTGCCGCGGTTCCGACTCGGATGCGCCCAGGCGGGCGACGTGCGGGCCGTGGTCGTCCAGACGCGCCGGGGCGGGCTGCCCGTGATCCCGTTCCACCGGACGGGATCCTGCAGAGCCAGCTGCTCGGCTGAGGGGTTGCGGGTCCGCCCCGCGGCGGCGGGGCGCGCCGCGCCGCGCCGGAGGTGACGGCTGGGGCCCACCTCACGGAGTGCACCGGTCCCCAGGCCAGTAGGCTTGGGGACCGGCCCCGTACCCGCCACCCGAAACCTCCGAGGAGCACCCCGTGCTTGAGGCAGTCTTCACCTCCCTGCTGGTCCTGGTTTGCGTCGGCGTCCTCGCCTTCACCGGCCTGGCCGTGAAGAAGCTGTACCAGGGCCAGCGCTGATCCTCCCCAGACTCCCTCTGGGGCACCCCCAGATCGGCCACCCCCCGGACCACCGGAATCCCCTCCAAGAGATCGTCTGAGCAGCCATCCATGATCCAGATCCCGTCCGACCTGAACCCCGGCCTCGTCCCCCTCGCCTTCCTCCTCGGCACCTGGGAGGGCGCGGGCGTCTTCGACTTCCCCGGTGAGGAGAAGTGCAACTTCGGCCAGGAAGTCGTCTTCACCCACGACGGCCGGGACTTCCTGGAGTACACCTCCCGCACCTGGGTCCTCGACGCCGAGGGCAAGAAGGTGCGGCCGCTGGAGTCGGAGTCCGGCTACTGGCGCGTCGACCAGGACCGCAAGGTCGAGGTCGTCATGGTCCGCGACCAGGGCGTCATCGAGGTCTGGTACGGCGAGCTCGCCGACAAGAAGCCCCAGATCGACCTGGCCACGGACGCGGTCGCCCGCACCGCCGCCGCCAGCCCGTACAGCGGCGGCAAGCGGCTCTACGGCTACGTCAAGAGCGACCTGATGTGGGTCGGCGAGAAGGCCACGCCCGAGGTCGAGCTGCGCCCGTACATGTCGGCCCAGCTCAAGAAGGTCGTCACGCCCGAGGAGGTCGCCGAGATGGCCCGCAACCTCCCGGACATGCCGGACGACGGCATCGCCTTCTTCCGCTGAGCCGTCCGGACCGTTCAGCCCCCCACACCGGACGAGGGGACCGCAGGCCCGCCCGCGGTCCCCTTCCCGTGCTTACACTGGCCGGGTGGTGAGCGCCGAAAGCCCCGACCGTGCCTCGGGCACCGACTGGAAGAGCGACCTGCGGCAGCGCGGATACCGGCTGACCCCGCAGCGCCAACTCGTGCTCGAAGCGGTCGACACCCTGGAGCACGCGACACCGGACGAGATCCTCGCCCACGTGCGCAAGACGGCGTCCGGGGTCAACATCTCCACCGTCTACCGCACGCTGGAGCTCCTGGAGGAGCTGAAGCTGGTCTCCCACGCCCACCTCGGGCACGGGGCCCCCACCTACCACCTCGCCGACCGGCACCACCACATCCACCTGGTGTGCCGGGACTGCGAGGACGTGATCGAGGCGGACCTCGACGTGGCCGCCGGGTTCACCGAGAAGCTCCGCGCCACCTTCGGCTTCGAGACCGACATGAAGCACTTCGCGATCTTCGGTCTGTGCCGCGCCTGTGCCGCCAAGCACCGTGCCCGACCCGCATAGCAGGGTCGTAGGCTTGGTCCCATGACCAGCCCTTTGCTGAACCTCCCCGGCGCCGTCCAGGCCGAAGGCCGTGACGAGGGCGTCGCCGCCCACTACGGAGAGCTCTACGGCGAACAGCGCGCCCTCGCCGACGGCCGCGGCTTCGTCGACCTCTCGCACCGCGGGGTCGTGACCGTCACCGGACCGGAGCGGCTGAGCTGGCTGCACCTGCTGATCACCCAGCACGTGACCGAACTCCCGCCCGGGCAGGCCACGGAGGCGCTCATCCTCTCCGCGAACGGCCACATCGAGCACCAGCTCTACCTCGTCGACGACGGCGAGACCGTGTGGGCGCACGTCGAGCCCGGCAGCCAGGAGGCGCTGATCGCCTACCTGGAGTCGATGAAGTTCTTCTACCGCGTCGAAGTCGCCGACCGGACCGCCGAGTTCGCCGTCGTCCACCTGCCGGCCGGCTCCATCGCCGAGGTCCCGGAGGAGTACGTGGTCCGGGAGACCCCGCACGGTCGGGACGTCTTCCTGCCCCGCGAGGAACTGGAGGCCTTCGCCGCCGCGCACGGCCCGGCCGCCGGGCTCCTCGCGTACGAGGCCCTGCGTGTCGAGGCGCACCGGCCGCGGCTCGGGCAGGAGACCGACCACCGCACCATCCCGCACGAGATCGGCCTGATCGGCACCGCCGTGCACCTGCAGAAGGGCTGCTACCGCGGGCAGGAAACGGTGGCCCGCGTCCACAACCTGGGGAAGCCGCCGCGCCGCCTGGTCTTCCTGCACCTGGACGGCTCCGAGGTGCACCTCCCCCCGCACGGTGCGCCCGTCCGGCTCGCCGCGGACGGGGCGGAGGGCCGCCAGCTCGGCTTCGTGACCACCGCGGTCCGCCACCACGAGCTGGGCCCGATCGCCCTCGCCCTGGTCAAGCGGAACGTGCCGGTCGATGCGCCCCTGCTGGCCGGGAAGACGGCCGCCGCGCAGGAAGTCGTCGTCGCGCCCTGACCGGGCACGTCATAGCGTCCTGACGGGGCAGGGGTGCGGCCCCTGCCCGGCCGGGCGGCTCCTGCGGGTGGGTGCGTTCAGACGTCGATGACGATGGTGAACGGGCCGTGGTTGGTGAGCGAGACCCGCATGTCCGCCCCGAACCGGCCCGTCTCCACCGTCGCCCCCAGCGCACGCAGCTGCGCGACGACCTCGTCCACCAGCGGCTCGGCGACCTCGCCCGGCGCCGCCGCGTTCCACGTGGGGCGGCGGCCCTTGCGGGCGTCCCCGTACAGCGTGAACTGCGAGATCACCAGCAGGGGCGCATTCACGTCGCTGCAGGACTTCTCCCCCTCCAGGATCCGTACGGACCACAGCTTTCGCGCCAACTGCGCCGCTTTCTCCGGGGTGTCGTCGTGGGTCACGCCCACCAGGACGCACAGCCCCTCGCCGACGATCCCGCCCACGGTCTCACCGGCCACGACGACGCTCGCGCCGTCCACCCTCTGCACCACTGCTCGCATACCACCTGTGTACCAGGCGTGCACCCGTCCGGGGCCGATCGGGTGGACCGGGACTGCGCCGGCACCGCGGACAGTGGCACGATGCACGCAGGCGGTGCTTCCGCCCGGCCCCAGGGGCCGGGCGAGACCCCATGCACCGGTCGAGGGGACGGACACGTTCACATGAATACTTCTGGTACCTCCGTATCTGCGTCGGCCACATCAGCCGCTCCGGCCGCTCCGGCCGCTTCAGTCCCATCAGCAGCGGTCGCTCCGGTGACCGGCGCGGTCCGACCACCCGCGCAGCGCACCGCGGAGGGGCAGGCGCCGACCACGCCCGCCACCGCACTCGGACTGCCGGAGCTGCGCACCCTGCGGCGCGAGGCCCAGCGCGACGAGGCCGATCTCAGCTACATCCGCAGACTCCTGCAGGGCAGGATCGACATCCTGCGGGCCGAACTGGCCCGGCGCAGTGACCCGGAGGCGCCCGTCACGCCCGAGCCGCCGGTGGTGGACCGGCTCTCGGAGATCCTCGCCGACGCCCCCTCCAGCCGCAGCGCCTCCGCCCGGCACGTCACGCTCGGGACCCCGCACGGCGAGGAGTACCGGCTGCTGGCCGCGGAGATGCTGGCCGACGTGGAGCTGTCGGACCTCCAGGCCCGGACGGACGGCGAACTGCACGACGCTATGGGCACGTTGGTGGGCTACGAGCAGCAGGTCTCCCGCCGCCGGCAGCATTTGCAGCGCACGGTGGACGACTGCAGCGCGGAGATCACGCGGCGCTACCGGGAAGGCGAGGCACAGGTGGACGACCTGCTGGTGTGAGCGCGGGCGCGGGCGCCGGCGTGGGTGCCGGCCGGGGTCCGCGCGGGCCGCGGGCGGCCGGGGCGGCGGATATTGCCGCGACGCGGTGCGGACGGGCGCATTAGCGTGGCGCGTTATGAGTGCTGACGTCCGGCTGATCGTCGGATCCGAATTCCCCGCCTGGATGCGGGCCGTGAACACCGGCTTCCTGACCGCGACCCGGGTGACCGACTCCGACGTCGCCCAGCGCGCCAAGTACAGCGACCCCGCTCGTGTGTGGGGCTCGTTCGACACCGACACCGGCGCGTGCGTGGGCACCCTGCGCTCCTTCCGGCAGGAGCTCACGGTGCCCGGCGGGGCGACGGTCACGTCCGCCGCGATCACCAATGTCGCGGTCGTGCCCACGCACCGCCGCCAGGGCCTGCTGAGCCGCATGGTGGCCGGGGAGCTGGCCGCCGCCGTCGAGCGGGGGGACGTGCTGTCCACGCTGATCGCCGCCGAGTACCCGATCTACGGGCGGTACGGGTACGGGCCCGCCGCGACGGTCGCGGAGTGGGAGATCGACGTCAAGCGCACCGGGCTGGACCCGCGCTGGTCCCGCCCCGAGGACGGCGGCCGGATCGACATCGTCGACGTGGCCGAGGCCCGACGGGTGGGCCCGGCCCTGCACGACCGGATACGGCTGTCCCGGCACGGTGCGGTGAGCCGCGACGCACGCTGGTGGAGCCTCGCCACCGGCGAGGAGGAAATGTCGTTCCGGCCGTACAAGGACAGGTTCCACGCGGTGTACCGGACCGCGGAGGGCGAGGTGGCCGGCCTCGCGGCGTACACCGCCGACGACCACTGGACGGACGCGAAGACCCCGCAGAACACCCTCCGGGTCACGGAGTTGCTCGCCGCCACCCCCGCCGCCGAGCGGGCCCTGTGGCACTTCCTGTGCTCCGTCGACTGGGTGCTGACGGTGCGCACCGGCTACCGCGCCCCCGACGACCTGGTCCCGCACCTGCTGCCCGACCCCCGCGCGGCCCGGCTGGTGACCTGCGCGGACTTCCTGTGGGTGCGGCTGCTGGACGTCGTACGGGCCCTGCGTGCGCGGACGTACGCGGTACCCGGGGTGCTCGTCCTGGAGGTCGCCGACCCGGACGGCCCGGCTGCGGGGCGCTACCGGCTCGACGCGGGCGCGGGGGAGTGCACGGTCACCGACGGGCCCGCGGACCTGCGCCTGGACGTGGCCGCGCTGGGCTCCCTGTACCTAGGCGACGAGTCCGCGGTGCGGCTCGGCGCGCTCGGGCGGGTGGTCGAGGAGCGGCCGGGCGCGCTGGCCCTGGCCGACGCGGTGTTCCGGACGGCCCGGCGCCCCTGGTGCCCGGATGTGTTCTGAGCGGGACGTGCACGAGAACGACGACGAGAACGACGACGAGAACATGGGCGTGAAGGTGAACGTGTACCCGGACGGGGACGTGGTGGACGCGCTGCGCGCGGCGGGTTGCGTCTTCGCGGAGGAGGAGGCGGAGCTGCTCGTGGCGGCCGCGGACGACGCCGCGCAGCTGGCCGCCCTGGTGACCCGCCGGGCCGGCGGCGAACCGCTGGAACACGTCGTCGGCTGGGCCGAGTTCTGCGGGCTGCGCCTGCGGGTGGGTGCGGGGGCCTTCGTACCGCGCCGGCGCACCGAGTTCCTGGTGTCCGAGGCGGTGGCGGGGGCGCCGGACCGGCCGGACCCGGTGGTGCTCGACCTGTGCTGCGGCGTGGGTGCGCTCGGCGCGGCCGTCGCGGCCCGCTGGGGCGGCGGTGTGGAACTGCACGCGGCGGACATCGACCCGGCGGCGCTGGCGTACGCCCGGCTCAACACGGCCCCGTACGGCGGCCGGGTGCACGAGGGCGACCTGTACGGGGCGCTCCCGGGCGGGCTGCGCGGTCGGGTGGACGTGCTGGTGGTCAACGCCCCGTACGTGCCGACCGGGGAGATCCCGCTGCTGCCGGCCGAGGCCCGCGAGCACGAGCCCGCGGTGTCCCTGGACGGCGGCCCGGACGGGCTGGACGTCCACCGCCGGGTCGCAGCGGGCGCCCTGCCCTGGCTGGCGCCGGGCGGACGGCTGCTGATCGAGACGAGCGAGCGTCAGGCCCCGCTGACGGCGCAGGCGCTGGAGGCGGGCGGACTCACGGTCCGGACGGCCGTGTCGGAGGAGTACTGGGCGACCGTGGTCATCGGCACGCGCCCGGCCTGACGGCTCCAGGTGCCTTCTCCCCCGGGCGGGGGAGAAGGCTGACCCGGCCCTCCGCCCACGGGCGGCGCCGGCAACGGTTCCGCGGGCCGATGTCAGGGCCCGAACCGGCCGACACGATGGTGTGCATGACGCACCGACAGCATGTTCCCGCTCCTGTGCCCGCCCCTGTTTCCGCCTTCGCTCCGGCCCCGGCTGCGCCAGCACCCCGGTGGGCGGTCCGGGCCGCGCAGGCCGTCACCCTGCTCACCGTGCCGTCCGGCATCTGGCGGCTGCTGCTGGCGGCGGGCTTACTGGTGGGCTACACCGAGGCGGGGTACGTGGCGGCCGGCATCCCGGGATGGGGCCGGGTGTACACGGCTGCCGTCAGCGTGGGGAGCGAGCTGCTGGCCCTGCTCGCGCTCGGGCTGGTCCGGCCCTGGGGCGAGGTGGTCCCGCGCCGAATACCGTGGCTGGGCGGCCGTCGGGTGCCGGTGCGGGTGGTCACCGTGGTGGCGGCGCTGGCCGCTGCCCTGCTGACCGTGGTGTGGACGCCGTTCGCGCTGTGGTGGATGCTCCCGCACCCGGACATGACCCCGCTCGGCGCCACCGTCGTCGGATTCCTGTACCTCCCGCTGATCGCCTGGGGGCCGCTGCTGGGCGCGCTCACCCTGTCGTACCACCGCCGGCTCCGCGGGCGGGGCGGCCCGGTTCGGAACTGAGGGGGCGGTCCGGGCCGCGGAGCCCCAGCCCTGGTCGTGGAGGCGTTCGGAGCCGTCCAGGAGGAGGTCGAGGGCGAACTCGAACTCGTAGGTGTCGTCGCAGCCGTGGCCGACGACCTCCGAGCCGTCGTGCGGTCGGGAGGCGGCGATCTCCGCAATGGGCGGGTACCGCGCGGCCAGGGCCGCCGCGGCCTCGACCGCCCGTCCCGAACTTCGTCCTGGGCGCCGACACGCTGCTGGTGGCCCACCTCCTGTACCGCTCGCGGCTGGCGCCCCGGCCCGTTGCCGTCCTGGGGCTGGTGGGCGGCCCGCTGATCTTCGCGTCGGCGACCGCCGTGCTGTTCGGCGCCTACGACCGGCTCTCCCTCTGGGGCTCGCCGGCCGCTCTCCCGGTCTTCGCCTGGGAACTGGCCCTCGCTACCTGGCTCACCGTCAAGGGCTTCCGGTCGCAGGCGGGGACCCGCCGTGGTGAGGTGGGAGCTGTTGCAAGCGTCTGCTTGCAATAGTTAGCAGAGTGCGGCAGGATCGGAGCATGGCATCGCTCAACGTCGGGAATCTCGGCGAGTTCCTCCGCGAACAGCGGCGGCAGGCCCAGCTCTCGCTGCGGCAGCTGGCCGACGCCGCGGGGGTGTCGAATCCGTACCTGAGCCAGATCGAGCGCGGGCTGCGCAAGCCGAGCGCGGACATCCTGCAGCAGCTCGCCAAGGCGCTGCGCATCTCCGCGGAGACGTTGTACGTGCAGGCCGGGATCCTCGACGAGCGGGACCGGGACGAGGTGGAGACGCGGGCCGCCATACTCGCCGATCCGTCCATCAACAAGCAGCAGAAGCAAGTGCTGCTCCAGATCTACGAGTCGTTCCGCAAGGAGAACGCGGCCGAGGGCGGGACGGAGGCCGGGGCAGCGCCCGCGGCCACCACCGGGCCGGCCGGCGCGGACGACGAGAAGCACTCCACGAACTGAACTGTGATCCGGGAGGACCAGCCACATGGCCATCGCCGATGACCTGAAGAAGACCCTCGCCGACCCGACCCCGCTCTACTTCGCCGCCGGCACCGCCGACCTCGCGGTGCAGCAGGCCAAGAAGGTGCCCGCCCTCATCGAGCAGCTGCGGGCCGAGGCTCCGGCGCGGATCGAGGCCGTGAAGAACACCGACCCGAAGATCGTGCAGCAGAAGGCGCGCGAGGCGCAGGAGGTCGTCACCTCCAAGGTCGCCGAGGTGCTCGGTGCCCTCGACGCGAAGATCGACGCGAAGAAGCTCGGCGAGCAGGCGCAGGACCTGGCGCTGCGCGGGGTCGGGGTGGCCGCCGAGTACGCGGTGCGCGCCAAGGAGACCTACGACCGGGTCGCCGAGCACGGCGAGCAGGCGGTGCGGGCGTGGCGCGGCGGGGTCTCCGACGAGATCGTCGACATCGCCGTCGCCGTCGAGCCGGCCCGTGATGGCCTGGAGGGCGAGGACAAGGCCGCCGCCCGCAAGACCACCACGCGCAAGACCCCCGCGAAGAAGGCCGCCGACGAGCAGGGCGAGCCGGCCGAGGTGTGAGCCGGCGCGGGCCGGATCCGCGCAGCGGATGACGGTGGGCCGGGCACCAGCGGGGTGTCCGGCCCGTTGGGGTGGGTGAAGGCCGCTCTGCCGGTAGCGTGGAGGCAGAGGACATCAGGCGTGCCACGTGTGAGAAGGCGGTCGAGTCGATGTTGATGAACGGGTTCGATAACGGGGTGCTCCCGTTGCTCGGGTTCGCCATGCTGGCGCTCGCTGTCGTGGCCTTCGTCTTCGCCCTGCTGGCCAGGGAGGACGCGTACCGCGCCGCCGACAAGCAGACGAAGACGTTTTGGCTGGTCATCCTCGGTGTGACCGTGGTGGTGGACTTCTTCCTGGGGATGCTGTTCCTGCAGATCGCCGGTCTCGTGGCGACGATCGTCTTCCTCGTCGACGTCCGCCCCGCCCTCAAGCAGGTCTCGGGCGGCGGCCCGCGCAGGGGCGGCAGCAGCAGCGACGGCCCGTACGGGCCGTACAACGGCGGGCGCTAGCAGCCGGGCCGGTTCCGCCGCCCCGCCCCGGGGCGCTCGGTTATTGCTGTCCGCCGCAGTTGCCTTTCCGGGCGGCGGCCGGGTGGTCCCGGCCGCCGTCAGGGCGTGCTGCGGGAGAGCAGGACCACGGCCACGTCGTCGGTGAGCTCGCCGCCGTTCAGGCGCCGGGCTTCGGTGACGGAGGCCTCCAGCAGGGCCTCGCCGCTCAGCCCGCGCTCCAAGTGCCGGTTGATCATCTCGACCATGCCGTCCTGTCCGAGCCGCTCCTTGCCGTCGCCGACGCGTCCCTCGATCAGGCCGTCGGTGTAGAGCATCAGGCTCCAGGTCCCGCCCAGCTCCACCTGGCGGCGGGGCCAGCGGGCCTTGGGCAGCAGACCGAGCGCCGGCCCGCTGTTCTCGTACGGCAGCAGCCGCGCGGGGCGGCCCGGCCGGGAGATCAGCGGGGCCGGATGGCCGGCCAGGCACAGGCCTGCCCGGCGACCGTCCGGCGAGATGTCCACGGTGCACAGCGTCGCGAAGATCTCCTCGCAGGGGCGCTCCACCTCCAGCACCTCCTGGAGGGTGGCCAGCAGGTCGTCCCCGCACAGGCCGGCCAGGGTCAGGGCGCGCCAGGCGATGCGCAGCTCCACGCCGAGGGCGGCCTCGTCCGGACCGTGGCCGCACACGTCGCCGATCATCGCGTGGACCGTGCCGTCGGGCGTGCGGACGGTGTCGTAGAAGTCCCCGCCGAGCAGGGCGCGGCTGCGGCCGGGCCGGTAGCGGGCGGCGAAGCGGAGGTCGGAGCCCTCCAGGAGCGGGGTGGGGAGCAGGCCGCGCTCCAGTCGGGCGTTCTCCTGGGCCCGCAGTTTCGATTCTGCAAGCTTGTACTGGGCGATGTCCGCCCGCTTCCGCTCCACCGCGTAGCGGATGGCCCGGCTCAGCACGCGGCCGTCCAGCTCGTCGCGGAAGAGGAAGTCCTGGGCGCCCACGCGGACGGCCTCGGCGGCGCGCTCGGCGTCCGCCTCGGCGGTGAGGACGAGGACGGCGTGGCGGGGCGCGATGCGCAGGACCTGGCGGAGGGTTTCGAGCTGGTCGGGGATGTCCGTGTCCGTGCCGCCACCCGCGGCGCGGGCGGCGCCGCCACCGCTCGCGAGGGCCAGGTCGAGCAGGATGCAGTGCACGTCCGGAGTGAGCAGGCGGGCGGCCTCGGTGAGGTTGCGGGCCGTGCGCAGCCTGATGCGGTGCCGGTCGGCGTCGAGGATTTCGGGGACGGTGAGACCTCCCGCGGGGTCGTCCTCGATCACCAGCAGGGTCAGGGACGCCTGGGGCAGTACGGCCTGACCGCTCTCCGTGGCGGGGGTCTCCCTCTGCCGCGGTACGGGTACGGGCATCGTCTCCGGTTCCTTCCCTCCCCCCGAGGGTGCGCTCGTCCGGGCCGACCCTAGCGGTCCGCGGCGGGAGAGCGGAATGGTGTTCCGGGCCAAGGACGGAGTCATATGCCGTTATCGCGGGGGAAAATCCGCCTCGCCGAATGATGAACGTCACGGCGGAGGACGTTCTCGTCCCGGTCCACGAGACGTCGGCGGGGCGCGGGAGGTTGCCTCCCCGCGCTCCGCGCGCCCGTGCCCCGGGCCCGCGCTCGCGCTCCGCGCGCCCGGGCCCGTGACCGGCGCCCCTTGTGCCGCCGGTCACACGTCGGGCCGGACCACCGCCTTGATCGGCATGGAGCCGGCGCCGGCGATCGTGACGTGCCGGCCGGGGCGCGGGGCGTGGACCATCGCACCGTCGCCGACGTACATGCCGACGTGACTCGCGTCGTCGAAGTAGATGATCAGGTCGCCGGGCCGCATGTCCTTGATCGCGATCTTCGGCAGCAACCGCAGCTGTTCCTGCGAGGTGCGCGGGATGCCCCGGCCCGCCGCCCGCCAGGCCTGGGAGGTCAGGCCGGAGCAGTCGAACGAGTTGGGCCCCGTCGCGCCCCACACGTACGGCTTGCCGATCTGCTGCGTGGCGAACTGCACGGCCTTCTTGCCCGCCTCGGTGGCCGAGCCGTTGACCTCCTTCAGCACGCCCGTCGACAGCCAGGCCGTCTGTGCCTTGTACTGCGCTTCCTGCTCCAGCTGGAGCAGCCGGGCCTTCTCCTCGGCCTCCAGCTTGCTCTCCAGCTCCTCCGCAGCCTTGATCTTGTCCTCGATCTCCTTCTTCGAGGTCTCCTTCTTGATGCGGTTGGCCTCCAGCTTCTCCCACTCCGCCTTGGCGTCCTTCGCGTACTGCTGGAGGTCGTGCTGGGTGCGGTTCACGTCGGAGAGCAGGTCCGTGGCGGCCTTCTCGCCGCGGCGGATCCGGTCCGTCCCGTCGAGGAACTGGCCCGGGCTGTTGCTCAGCGCGAGCCGTGCCCCGGCGGGCAGGCCGCCCGAACGGTACTGGGCCCGTGCGGCGGCACCGGCGCGGTTCTTCAGCGCGGCGATCCGCTCCTGGCCGGCCGTCACCTGCTTGGCGATCTCGACGATACGGTCGGACTGCGCCTTGGCCTCGCTCTCGGCGAGGTTGTAGGCGTCCGTCGCCGCGCCCGCCTGGCGGTAGAGGCCGTCTATCTCCTTGCGCACCTGCTCCAGGGACTTGGCGCCCGGCTCCGGCGCGGGTGCCGCCTGGGCCGTGCCCCCCAGAGCCGTCACCGCGAGCAGGGCCGTCGCGCACAGCAGCGTCAGGGCGTACGCGCCACCGCGCCGCCGCTTCGGCTCCACGGTTCCCATGGTCCCCCCAGGTACCCCGAGTCCGACCCGATGCCAGACACCCCATCGAATCTGACTATCCGTCAGTAACATTGACCGCCTTCGGGATGGTGCCACGACTCGGCGGATTCCAACACCCTCCCGGGCGCAGCGCCGATCTTGTCCACCGCGGCCATGGCCCCCACCGGTCCCACGGACAGTCCCGACGGCTCAACGGGCCGCCCCGGTCACCGGTTCCCCGCCCGGCCCGGATTCACCCCGCCGGCCGCAGCGCCTCCCAGCGCACCGTCAGTTCCCCCTGGCGCCACCGCACCGGACCGTCCGTCAGCGGCCAGTCGCCCGCCAGCGCGCGCGCCGTCCGGATCCATCGCTGCCGTGCTCCGTACGAGGCGTACGGAGCAGCCGCCGCCCAAGCCCGGTCGAAGTCGCGCAGGAACGCGTGCACCGGCTCCCCCGGCACGTTGCGGTGGATCAGCGCCTTCGGCAGCCGCTCCGCCAGATCGGACGGGCGGTCCAAGGAGCCGAGCCGGGTCGCGAACGTCACCGTGCGCGCCCCCTCGGGCCCCAGCGCGACCCACACGTGCCGCCGCCCGATCTCGTCGCACGTCCCCTCGACCAGGAGCCCGTCCGGGGCCAGGCGGGCACGAAGCCGCTCCCAGACCGCGGCCACCTGCTCCTCGTCGTACTGGCGCAGCACGTTCGCCGCCCGGATCAGCGCCGGGCGCTCCCCGCCGTCCAGCGGCACCTCGAACCCGCCGTGCCGGAAACCGAGCCCCTCCCGCTCGTACGGCTTCGCCGCCGCGACCCGCGCCGGCTCGATCTCGATGCCGACCACCCGCATCCGCGGCGCCGCCTCCCGCAGCCGCGCCAGCAGCTCGACCGCCGTCCACGGCGCGGCCCCGTAGCCCAGGTCCACGGCCACCGGAGCCTCCGCGCGGCGCAGCGCCGCCCCGTGCGCGGACGCGATCCAGCGGTCCATGCGGCGCAGCCGGTTGGGGTTCGTCGTCCCGCGCGTCACCGTTCCCACGGGACGCGACCGGGTGCCGGCACCGGTGCCGGCACCGCCGGCGGAACCGGTTCCGGAACGGCCGGCTCCACCTGGTCCGCCGGCACGGACGGAGGGCACGGGAAGGCGTGGGGGCATGGGCCGAGGGTAAGCGGAGGGCCGCCGCCGGAGGAAAAGCGGCCAGAGGGCGGAGGAAAATCCCCGGCTCCCGGAATGCGCGGGGCAGCCGTCCCGGTTGCACTCCTTGAAGGGCGCCGGGTGCGCTCCCTCCGGCATGCCCGCCGACGCCGTCGAGCAGCCGCCGCAGCACCGTCGTGCCCCCACGGCACGGGTCCGAGTCGTCCGAGCGAGATCGATCCGAGCGAGAGGAACTGCTCCCTTGAGCCAGTACGTGTCCCGCATCGGCGGCAGCATCGGCGGCAGGATCGCCGCCGTCCGCGGCACCCGCCACGACCCGCCCCGCCTGCGCCTGCCCTCCGTGGGCCACCACCGCAAGCCGCGCCGCGTGGCCATGCTCAGCGTGCACACCTCGCCGCTGCACCAGCCCGGCACCGGCGACGCCGGCGGCATGAACGTGTACATCGTCGAGCTGGCCAAGCGCCTGGCCGCGATCAACATAGAGGTCGAGGTGTTCACCCGGGCCACCGAAGGCGGCCTGCCGCCCGTGGTCGAGCTGGCCCCCGGCGTCCTCGTCCGGCACGTGGACGCGGGCCCGTACGAGGGCCTCGCCAAGGAGGAGCTCCCCGCCCAGCTGTGCGCCTTCACCCACGGCGTGATGCAGGCCTGGGCCGGCCACCGCCCCGGCTACTACGACCTCGTCCACTCCCACTACTGGCTCTCCGGGCACGTGGGCTGGCTCGCTGCCGAACGTTGGGGCGTCCCGCTCGTCCACGCCATGCACACCATGGCCAAGGTCAAGAACGCCGCCCTCGCCGAGGGCGACACCCCCGAGCCCGCCGCCCGCGTCATCGGCGAGACCCAGATCGTGGCCGCCGCCGACCGGCTCATCGCCAATACCGCCGAGGAGGCGGAGGAGCTCGTACGCCACTACGAGGCCGACCCCGCCAAGGTGGCCGTCGTCCACCCCGGCGTGAACCTGGACCGCTTCACCGTCGCCGACGGCCGGGCCGCCGCCCGCGCCCGCCTGGGCCTGCCGCAGGACGCCGTCATCCCGCTGTTCGCCGGGCGGATCCAGCCGCTCAAGGCCCCCGACGTGCTGCTCCGCGCGGTCGCCGTGCTCGTCGACCAGGACCCCGCACTGCGCCGGCGGCTCTTCGTACCCGTCGTCGGAGGCCCCAGCGGCAGCGGGCTCGCCAAGCCGGAGGGACTGCAGAAGCTCGCCGCGAAGCTCGGCATCGCCGACCTGGTGCACTTCCACCCGCCCGTGGCCCAGGACCGGCTCGCCGACTGGTTCCGAGCGGCGTCCGTGCTCGTCATGCCTTCCTACAACGAGTCCTTCGGGCTGGTCGCGATCGAGGCGCAGGCCACCGGCACGCCGGTGCTGGCCGCCGAGGTCGGCGGACTGCCCGTCGCCGTCAACGACGGGGCCACCGGCATCCTCGTACCCGGCCACGACCCCGTGGACTACGCCCGTGAGCTGCGGCGATTCGTCGACGAGCCGGGACTCACCGCCCGCATGGGCGCCGAGGCGGCCCGGCACGCGCAGTTCTTCGGCTGGGACACGGCCGCGAGCGGCACGGCCGACGTGTACACAGCCGCCATGCATGATCACCGCCGTCGCGTACGCTCCCACCATGGCTGACACCGCCGCGATCATCGAGAGCGCGCTGAACGACGCGGAACTGAGCTGGGAGAGCCCCCGGTCGGGCACCTACGTCGTCCAGCTCCCCGGCACCCGCAAGCTGTTCACGACCTGCTCCCTCAAGGTGGGCCGGCACTCGCTGTCGGTCAACGCCTTCGTCATCCGCCACCCCGACGAGAACGAGGCCGGCGTCCACCGCTGGCTGCTGGAACGCAACCTCAAGCTGTACGGGCTGGGATACGCGGTGGACGGCCTCGGCGACATCTACCTGGTGGGCCGGCTCCCCCTGTCCGTGGTGACCCCGGAGGAGCTGGACCGGCTGCTCGGCACCGTCCTGGAGGCGGCCGACGGCGCCTTCAACACCCTGCTGGAGCTGGGCTTCGCCGGCGCCATCAAGCGGGAGTACGAGTGGCGGGTCTCGCGCGGCGAGCCGACCTTCAACCTGGAGGCGTTCCGGCACCTGACCGGGCCGCAGGGCGGGTCGGGCGAGCCGACCGGCTGACGCGCCGCGCGGAACGGGGCGCGCGGAACGGGGCGCGCCGAACGGGGTGGGAAGGCGGGCGGTGGGGCGTGTCGCCCCGCCCGGCGGTGCCGCGCGGGCAGCGCCCCGTCGGAAGCCGGCCGGTCCCGGCTGATCCGCTGGAGCGACCCTCCTCAGGCCGCCGGGGCGGTGCCCGCGGCCGGCGCCGGAGCGGCCGCGACCGCGGCCGCTGACTCCTCCGCGGCCGCCCGCTCCTCCGGGGCGGACGCATCCCGCGGTAGCCCCCGCATGAGCACCCAGTACCCGACGGCGGCCACCGTGCCCAGCACCGCGGTCGAGGCCCACAGCCAGCCCGCCCCGTACGCGTCGATCACATGGCCGGCCAGCAGCGGGGCCAACACCGCCGCCACCGACCAGGAGAGGGTGTACACGCCCTGGTAGCGGCCCCGGCCGTGCAGCGGGGAGAGCCGGACGACCAGGCTCATCTGGGTCGGCGAGTTGATGATCTCGGCCAGGGTCCACACGCACACCGTCAACGCATACAGCGCGAGCGACCCGGCGAAGGCCGTCATCGCGAACCCGTACCCGGCCAGCAGGGCGGAGGCCACCAGCAACTTCTGCGGGTCCCGGTGCTCGATGAACCGGGTGACGGGGATCTGCAGCGCCACGATCAGCACGCCGTTCGCGGCGATCGCCAGCCCGTAGTCGCTCGCCGAGAAGCCGGCCTGGGCCATGGCCACGGGCAGCCCGACCGAGGACTGCATGAACAGCATCGAGATGAGGAAGGACAGCGCCACCACACTCATGAACCGCCCGTCGCGGAGCACCGTCCCCAGCCCGACCTCCTGCTCCGCGGCCTTCCCGGCGCCGCCGGGGTCCGGCTCCGGTCGGGACTCGGGCAGCTTGATCCACACGAGCACCGCGCAGGCCAGCGTCAGGGAGGCCTCGGCCAGGAAGCCCGCCAGGTAGCTGTGCTCGGCGATCAGGCCGGCGGCGACCGAGCTGACCGCGAAGCCGAGGTTGATGGCCCAGTAGTTCAGGGCGAAGGCCCGTACCCGGTCCTCCGGGCGGACGATGTCCGCCATCATCGCCTGCACCGCCGGGCGGGAGGCGTTGGAGGTGAAGCCGACCAGTACGGCGCCGGCGGCGATGGCCGCCGGGTGCTCCAGGAAGCCGAGCAGCGCCACCGCGAAGGCGGTGGAGGCCTGGGCGGCGAACAGGGTGGGCCGGCGTCCGAGCCTGTCGGTCATCACTCCGGCGACCAGCGAGGAGACCACCCCGCCGAGCCCGTGCAGGGCGATCACCAGGGCGGCGAAGGAGGCCGAGTAGCCCCATTTCTGGGTGAGGTACAGGGTCAGGAAGGTGGCGACGAAGGCCCCGAGCCGGTTGACGAGCGTGCTCGCCCACAGCCACCAGAACGCCCTTGGCAGACCCGACACGCTCTCGTGCACGGCACGTCTCAGACTTCCCACGGACATACGGAATCCCCCCGGCGATGTAAGTGGCCCTACGGCTTCACGCACCCTACGATCGTCATCGCTCAAGGGCCACTCGATTGACGTGTCCCGTCAATTCACCGCCCTGCGCACGGGCGCGCCCGGCCCGGCGCGGCCGCCCCGGCGCGTCCATTAGGCTCGTACGCATGGCCGACGCACCGTACAAGCTGATCCTGCTCCGCCACGGCGAGAGCGAGTGGAACGCGAAGAACCTGTTCACCGGCTGGGTGGACGTCAACCTCAACGAGAAGGGCGAGAAGGAGGCGGTCCGCGGCGGTGAGCTGCTCAAGGACGCCGGCCTGCTCCCCGACGTGGTCCACACGTCCCTCCAGAAGCGCGCCATCCGCACCGCGCAGCTCGCGCTGGAGGCCGCCGACCGCCACTGGATCCCCGTCCACCGCTCCTGGCGCCTGAACGAGCGCCACTACGGTGCGCTCCAGGGCAAGGACAAGGCCCAGACCCTCGCCGAGTTCGGCGAGGAGCAGTTCATGCTGTGGCGCCGCTCGTACGACACCCCGCCGCCGGCCCTCGCGGACGACGCCGAGTTCTCCCAGGCGGACGACGCGCGCTACGCCTCCATCCCGCCGGAGCTGCGCCCGAAGACGGAGTGCCTGAAGGACGTCGTCCAGCGCATGCTGCCGTACTGGTACGACGGCATCGTCCCGGACCTCCTCGCCGGCCGCACCGTCCTGGTCGCCGCGCACGGCAACTCCCTGCGCGCCCTGGTCAAGCACCTCGACGGCATCTCCGACGCCGACATCGCGGGCCTGAACATCCCGACCGGCATCCCGCTCTCCTACGAGCTGGACGCCGACTTCAAGCCCCTGAACCCGGGCGGCACCTACCTCGACCCGGAGGCCGCCGCGGCCGCCATCGAGGCCGTCAAGAACCAGGGCAAGAAGAAGTAAGGCTTGTGATCATGCCTCCCGCCTGCGCATACGGCGCCGGTGGGAGGCATGTTCGTGCCCTGGGTCCACCCTGGGCCCTCAGCGCGACGGGTCCTGCGGCCGGAGCGCCTCGCCGAGGGGCTTGCCGGCCCGGTCCCGGCGGTGTCGATCTCCATCGAGTCGTCAGGTCGGCACAGTCCCTGCGAGTCTCCGGGCTGCGATCGCGCGGGAGCGCCCCGCGGCCCGTGGCTGCGGGGCGCCCTGAGAGGGGTTAGTCGACCTTCTCCCCGTCGTGCGTACCGCCCTTGCAGTAGTTGCCCTCCTCATTGATCGCGGGCGTTCCGCCGCCCTGCTTGCACGCAGAGGGGGTGACGACGGACGGGGCACCCTGTGGGAGGTCTTCGGCCAGAAGTCGAACGCGGTGACCGAAGCCCTGGCAGTCGTGGCGCCGGCGGACGACGCGGAGGCCACGGCGTCGGCGATCCGCTGCTGGAGTGCTTCGAGGGGCTGCACGCCGAGTTCGTTCGGGTCGCCTGCGGGGCGCTGGAAGCGCGTCCGGCCGCGTAGACGGGGACGCGAAAGGGCCCCGTCCGGTGGCGGACGGGGCCCTTCCCGGTGCACGGGCCGGGCGGGGCGGTCAGCCGCCGCACTGGCAGGGCGCGCCGGACTGGCAGCCGCAGCCGCAGCCCGAGCCGCAGCCGCAGGCCCCGAGCAGGGGCAGGCGCCGCGGCTCCGGCTTCGGCGGCTGTTCCTGCTCGGGCGTGATGGGGACGGGGGAATCTGGCATGGATCCTCCTCGGAGGCGGGGTACGGGCTGGCGGTCGTACGTGCCTTCGACCTCATTCATGCCCAGAGGTACCGGCGCGTCAACGGCGCACGGGGGCTCACGGCCCCGCCCCGCGGTCCCCGGCTCAGACGGGCTCGATCGGCGGCTGGAGCTCGTCCGCGTGCTCGCCCGTCACCAGGTACACCACCCGCTTGGCCACGGACACCGCGTGGTCGGCGAAGCGCTCGTAGTACCGGCCCAGCAGGGTCACGTCCACCGCGGTCTCGATGCCGTGCTTCCAGCGGTCGTCCATCAGGTGCTGGAACAGCGTGCGGTGCAGCTGGTCCATCTCGTCGTCGTCCGTCTCCAGCTGCATCGCCAGGTCGACGTCCTTGGTGATGATGACCTCGGCCGCCTTGGCCATCAGGCGCTGGGCGAGCTGCCCCATCTCCAGGATGGTCGCGTGCAGGTCCCGCGGCACCGCCGAGGCCGGGAAGCGCAGCCGGGCCAGCTTCGCGACGTGCTGTGCCAGGTCGCCCGAGCGCTCCAGGTCGGCGCTCATGCGCAGCGAGGTCACCACGATCCGCAGGTCCGTCGCGACCGGCTGCTGGCGGGCCAGCAGGGCGATGGCGCGGGCCTCCAGGTCGTGCTGGAGGTCGTCGACCTTCTGGTCGGCCGCGATCACGCTCTCTGCGAGCTTCAGGTCGGCGTCGAGCATGGACGTCGTGGCCCGCCCGATCGCGGAACCGACCAGCCGGGCCATCTCGACCAGGCCCTCCCCGATCGAATCCAGTTCCTCGTGGTACGCGTCACGCATGGGTGTCCCTCTCTTGGCCTACTGCGCTGCTGCCCGGGGCGCGGGCGGGTGGGTGCGGCCTCGTGCCCCACGTTGACACGTTCGACCGCAAACGCGTCCGACTTCGACATCCCAAGTGAATCAGCCCCGTCGCCACGGTGAACTCTGGGCGACGACTGTTCGAGGCGCCACCCGAACGGCTGTGGAAGTGCCGTTGTGCCTGCTTAACCTGGATGCATGGACGTGAACGCGGCGGTCGCCGCAGCTGCAGCGATCGCCGGTGCGTGCACCGGTGTGATCGCCACGCTGGCGTTCCGCTGGAGTGAGCGTGACCAGGCCCGCCCCACCCGGAGCTCCATGCGCCCGGACATCAACGCAGTGCTCCCTCCCGGAGTCGACACCGTCCTGTCCGTCCTCCGCTCCTCCGCCGTCGTCCTCGACGAGGGCGACGCGGTGGTCAAGGCCAGCTCCGCGGCGTACGCCCTCGGGCTCGTCCGCGGCGGCAAGCTGGCCGTCGAGCCCATGCTCCACATGGCTCGCGACACCCGCCGGGACGGGGAGATACGTCAGGTCGAGCTCGACCTCCCCCGGCGCGGCACCGGCCGCGGCGAGGCCCTCGCGGTCTCCGCGCGCGTCGCCCCGCTCGGCTCCAGGCTCGTGCTGCTGCTGGTCGAGGACCTCACCGAGGCCCGCCGCATCGAGGCCGTACGGCGCGACTTCGTCGCGAACGTGTCGCACGAGCTGAAGACGCCGGTCGGCGCGATCTCGCTGCTGTCCGAGGCCGTCATGGACGCTGCGGACGACCCCGAGGCGGTCAGCCGCTTCGCGGGCCGCATGCAGATCGAGGCCACGCGGCTGATCAACCTCGTCCAGGAGCTCATCGACCTCTCCCGGGTTCAGAACGACGAGCTGCTGGAGGACGCCGAGCCCGTCCGCGTGGACACGCTCGTGGCGGAGGCGATGGACCGTTGCCGCCACACGGCGTCCGCCAAGCAGATCACCATGGCCGCGGGCGGGACCTCCGACCTGTTCGTCTGGGGGCACCGCGGCCAGCTCGCGGCGGCCCTGGGCAACCTGGTCGAGAACGCCGTCAACTACAGCCCGGCCCGGACCCGCGTCGGCATCGCCGCCCGCAAGGTGGCCGCACCCGGCGGCGACATGATCGAGATAGCCGTGACCGACCAGGGGATCGGCATCCCGGAGAAGGACCGCGAGCGGATCTTCGAGCGCTTCTACCGCGTGGACCCGGCCCGCTCCCGCGCCACGGGCGGGACCGGGCTCGGCCTCGCGATCGTGAAGCACGTCGCCGCCTCCCACGGCGGCGAGGTGTCCGTGTGGAGCTCTGAGGGCCAGGGCTCCACGTTCACCCTGCGACTGCCCGAGGCCGCCGCACCGTCCCACCACGCCTCGTCCGCCGCCCCGGCCGCCCCCGCACCCGGGCACCCGACCCCAGCCTGAACCAGAGAACCAGCCACCCCAGCCCCGGAGGTCCTTCCGTGACCCGAGTGCTCGTCGTCGAGGATGAGGAATCCTTCAGCGACGCCCTGTCCTACATGCTCCGCAAGGAGGGCTTCGAGGTCGCCATCGCCGCGACCGGGCCCGACGGGCTCGACGAGTTCGAGCGCAACGGCGCCGACCTCGTCCTCCTCGACCTGATGCTCCCGGGCCTGCCGGGCACCGAGGTCTGCCGGCAGCTGCGCGGCCGCTCCAACGTCCCCGTCATCATGGTGACCGCCAAGGACAGCGAGATCGACAAGGTCGTCGGGCTGGAAATAGGAGCCGACGACTACGTCACCAAGCCCTTCTCCTCGCGGGAGCTGGTCGCCCGCATCCGCGCGGTGCTGCGGCGCCGCGGCGAGCCGGAGGAGGTCGCCCCGGCCGCGCTGGAGGCCGGCCCCGTGCGCATGGACGTCGACCGGCACGTGGTCACCGTCGCCGGCGCCAAGGTGGACCTCCCGCTGAAGGAGTTCGACCTCCTGGAGATGCTGCTGCGCAACGCGGGCCGGGTCCTCACCCGCATGCAGCTGATCGACCGGGTGTGGGGCGCGGACTACGTCGGCGACACCAAGACCCTCGACGTGCACGTGAAGCGCCTGCGCGCCAAGATCGAGCCGGACCCGGGCGCCCCGCGCTACCTGGTCACCGTCCGCGGCCTCGGCTACAAGTTCGAGCCGTGAGCCAGGGCTGGGGCCGCGGCTCACGGCCCCGGCTCCTTCCGCCGTAACAACGGGTAGGGCCCCGTCCGCAGCAGCGGACGGGGCCCTACCCGTTCGTACGGGGTGCTCCGGGCGTCAGTGGCCGGCGGAACGCGAGGCGGAAGCCGACGGCGAGCCGGACGGGGACGCACCCGCGGCCCCGGACGGCGACGCACCCGCGGCCGGGGAACCCGAGGCGGCAGCCGACGGGGAGGCGGCCGGGGAACCGGACGGGGCCGGCGAGCCCGACGGGGCGGCGGGGCTGCCGGAGGCGCTGGGGCCGGCGGCGGGGGCCTCGGTCGGGCCGTAGGGGGCGAACGCGCCGGTGTTCGGGACGACGAACGCCTCCAGCGGGATGTCGCCGGTGGCGCTCAGCTTGAAGACGAGCTCCTGCGCGGCGCCGTTCCTGACGGCCTCGCTGGGGCCCTCGATGACGGCGGAGGCATTGCCCTTGCCGCCGATGACGATGGAGCCGCCGGCGGGCACGGTGACCTTGCCGGTGCCCTCGGCGGGCTTCAGCACGACCTTGCCGCGACCCGGGAGGGAGATCGACTCCACGGTCTCCGGCACCCGGCTGTTGTTGAAGAGCGTCGCCGAGACCACGGCCCCGCCCCGGCGCTCCTTGGTGCCCTGGGTGATCACCAGGGCGTTCTGGATCTCGATGTCGCCCTTCGACGCGGAGGCGTTGTCCGGCTTGATCTGAAGGGTCTGCGCGTCGTTGCCCGCACCGCAGGCGGCCAGCGAGGCGATCGAGAACACGACGGCGGTGGCGGCGAGGGCGCCGCGTCGAAGGCTGCGGCTCACGGCGGCGGCAACTCCTTGGACGTACGGAACGGAAGGACGGCGGTCTGTCGGACGGCCGAGGTAAAGCCGCCCTAAGGGTGTGTCAGCGCGCTTAGGTTACCGAGCCGCCGCCCCGCCCCCGCACCCGACCCTCCGCAGGGCGGGGGCGGCCCCGCGGCCGCTCCGCGATCTTGCATTCCGCGCGTCCTTCGCATGCCGTTCACGTGCCGTCCGCTATATCGCCCGGAGGCGCGCCCGTGATCAATTCCGGGATTCCTTCGAACGGCTTGCCGTGATCAATTCCAGGATTGGGCCTGAACCACTCCGTACGGGTGGCCTCCAGTCGAGTGGAGTGCTTCGGTTTCCCGGCTTCGAAACCGGCAAAACGGGACGTACATCACACTGGTGGGGCTGTCGCCCAGGTGTAACGTGGCCGTTTCGCCCGGTCCGCACAGCGCCTCCGACCTGCGAATACCCCCTTCCGCAAGCCCTCCGCAGCACGTTCCTGTCGTGGTTGTCAAGCCCCGAGATGCGCTCTGACCTGCGAAAACGCCATTCATAACCGTCAGTTCTCGTGTTACCCTGGATAGCCACGGAAGGGGTACCTGTCACATGACGTTCAAGGTTGGCGACACCGTGGTCTATCCCCATCACGGGGCCGCGCTGATCGAGGCCATCGAAACTCGCCAGATCAAAGGCGTGGACAAGACCTACTTGGTGCTCAAGGTCGCCCAGGGCGACCTGACGGTTCGTGTGCCTGCCGACAATGCAGAGTTCGTCGGCGTCCGCGACGTAGTCGGCCAGGACGGGCTGGACCGGGTCTTCGAGGTCCTGCGCTCGCCGCAGGTCGAGGAGCCGACGAACTGGTCCCGTCGCTACAAGGCAAATCTGGAGAAGCTCGCTTCTGGCGACGTCATCAAGGTCGCCGAAGTGGTGCGCGACCTGTGGCGGCGTGAGCGCGAGCGCGGTCTGTCCGCGGGCGAGAAGCGCATGCTCGCCAAGGCGCGCCAGATCCTGGTGAGCGAGCTCGCGCTCGCTGAGAACACCAACGAGGACAAGGCCGAGGCCCTCCTCGACGAGGTTCTCGCGTCCTGACGCGACAACCCCGTACACAGTCGTGCCGCGGTGCCCGATGACAGCCCTCTCCTCCACGAGGGGGCCGTTGCCGGGCGCTGCGGCATGTCTGTACCCCGCCCTGAAAACCCCGGGCCTGAAACCCAGGGCCTGACACCCGGGCACTGACACCCAGGCACCGACGTCCACGCCACTCACGCCGTACCGGCGGCCGTACCGAGACCCGCGCCGTGCCGGGCCCGGGCAGCCGGCTCGACCGGTCGTCACGGAAGGGGCGAGGGCGTCGCACCCGGCACTCCCCAGGGCCATACCCACGTCGGCCGAAGTCACAAACCTGGCTCGGAGCTACAACACATGTCTGACCAATCGCGACCCCACCGCACCGCCGCGGTGATCCCGGCCGCCGGCCGCGGGGTACGCCTCGGCCCGGGCGCCCCCAAGGCCCTGCGGGCCCTGGGCGGCACGCCGATGCTCATCCACGCCGTCCGCGCGATGGCCCGCTCCCGGGCCGTCTCCGTCGTGGTCGTCGTCGCCCCGGCCGACGGCGCCGCCGAGGTGCGCCGCCTGCTCGACGAGCACCCGCTGCCCGACCGGACCGAACTCCTCGTCGTCCCCGGCGGCGACACCCGCCAGGCGTCCGTGGCCGCCGGCCTGGCCGCCCTCCCCGCGGACATCACCTCCGTCCTCGTCCACGACGCGGCCCGCCCGCTCGTGCCGGTCGACACCGTCGACGCCGTCATCGAGGCCGTCCGCGCCGGCGCCCCGGCCGTCGTCCCCGCGCTGCCGCTGGCCGACACCGTCAAGGAGGTCGAACCCGGCGGGGCGGGCGAGCCCGAACCGGTCGTCGCCACGCCCGAACGGGCCAGGCTGCGCGCCGTCCAGACGCCGCAGGGCTTCGACCTCGCCACCCTCCGGCGCGCCCACGAGACCGTCGCCGCCGTCGGCGAGGGCGCCACCGACGACGCCGGGATGGTGGAACGGCTCGGCACCACCGTCATGGTGGTCCCCGGCCACGAGGAGGCCTTCAAGGTCACCCGCCCGCTCGACCTGGTCCTCGCCGAGGCCGTACTCGCCCGCAGGAGGGCCACCGATGCCTACTGACCCCACCGCCGCGACCCCCGCCGCCCCGCTGATCCCGCAGGTCGGCATCGGCACCGACGTCCACGCCTTCGAGACCGGCCGCGAGCTGTGGTGCGCGGGCCTGCTGTGGGAAGGGGAGGACGGCCTCGCCGGACACTCCGACGGCGACGTCGCGGCCCACGCCGCCTGCGACGCCCTCTTCTCCGCCGCCGGCGTCGGCGACCTCGGCGCGCACTTCGGCACCTCCCGCCCGGAGTGGTCCGGCGCCGCCGGCGTCACCCTCCTGGCGGAGGCCGCCCGGATCGTCCGCGCCGAGGGCTACGAGATCGGCAACATCGCCATCCAGGTGATCGGCGTGCGCCCGAAGATCGGCAAGCGTCGCGACGAGGCGCAGAAGACGCTCTCCGCGGCCGCCGGCGCGCCCGTGTCCGTCTCCGGCACCACCACCGACGGGCTGGGCCTGACGGGCCGCGCCGAGGGCCTCGCCGCCATCGCCACCGCCCTCGTCTACCGGGCCGACCCCGCCTGACCCCCCGACAGGCCACCCGCAGCACCGCGCGACCGGGTGGGCAGCGGCCCCGCGTCCCGGAAAGGGGCGCGGGGCACTGCCCCGGGCCCACTACCCTGGATCCCGTGACTATTCGCCTGTACGACACCAGCGCCCGGCAGATCCGCGACTTCACCCCCCTCAAGCCGGGTTGTGTCTCGATCTACCTCTGCGGTGCCACCGTGCAGGCGGCCCCGCACATCGGGCACATCCGCTCCGGCCTCAACTTCGACATCATGCGCCGCTGGTTCGAGTACCGCGGCTACGACGTCACCTTCGTCCGGAACGTCACCGACATCGACGACAAGATCATCTGGAAGGGCGCCCAGCAGAACCGCCCCTGGTGGTCCATCGGTTACGAGAACGAGCGCGCCTTCAACAACGGCTACGACGCCCTGGGCTGCCTGCCGCCCACCTACGAGCCCCGCGCCACCGGCCACGTCACCGAGATGATCGAGATGATGCGCGGCCTCATCGAGCGCGGCCACGCCTACGAGGCCGACGGCAGCGTCTACTTCGACGTGCGCTCGTACTCCGACTACCTGAAGCTCTCCAACCAGGAGCTGGACAACCTCATCCAGCCCGCCGAAGAGGGCATCACCGGCAAGCGCGACCCCCGCGACTTCGCCATGTGGAAGGCGTCGAAGCCCGGCGAGCCCGACTGGGAGACCCCGTGGGGCCGCGGTCGCCCCGGCTGGCACCTGGAGTGCTCGGCCATGGCGCACAAGTACCTCGGCAGCGCCTTCGACATCCACGGCGGCGGCCTCGACCTGATCTTCCCGCACCACGAGAACGAGATCGCCCAGGCCAAGGCCTACGGCGACGACTTCGCGCAGTACTGGGTGCACAACGCCTGGGTCACCATGTCCGGCGAGAAGATGTCCAAGTCCCTGGGCAACTCGGTGCTCGTCTCCGAGATGGTCAAGAACTGGCGCCCCATCGTCCTGCGCTACTACCTCGGCACCCCGCACTACCGCTCGATGATCGAGTACAGCGAGGAGGCCCTGCGCGAGGCCGAGTCGGCGTTCGCCCGCATCGAGGGCTTCTGCCAGCGCGTCGTGGAGAAGGCCGGCAAGGCCGTCGAACCGGCCGCCGAGGTGCCGCCCGCCTTCGCCGAGGCCATGGACGACGACCTGGGCGTCCCGCAGGCGCTCGCCATCGTCCACACCACCGTCCGCCAGGGCAACAGTGCGCTCGCCGCCGACGACAAGGACGCGGCCGTCGCGCGCCTGGCGGAGGTGCGCGCCATGCTGGGCGTGCTGGGCCTGGACCCGCTGGACGAGCGCTGGTCGGAGGAGACCGACCGGGGCGCCGAACTCCACGGGGCCGTCGACACGCTCGTGCGGCTGGTCCTGGAGCAGCGGGAGTCGGCGCGCGCCCGCAAGGACTGGACCACCGCCGACGCCATCCGCGACCAGCTCCAGCAGTCGGGCCTGGTCATCGAGGACAGCCCGTCGGGACCGCGCTGGACGCTCGGCCCGCGCTGACCGACCCGGCCTGACCGGCCACGTTGTGCCGCCCGGGGTCCCGGGCGGCACACTCTTCATACGTACATATCGCAGCACCGACGAAAACAGGTAGAGGTCATGGCCGGGAACAGCCAGCGCAGGGGTCGCCGCACGTCCAACAAGAAGGGCGCGACGGTCGGCAGCGGTGGTCAGCGGCGCAAGGGCCTGGAGGGCAAGGGCCCCACGCCCAAGGCCGAGGACCGCAAGGGCCACAAGGCGTTCCGCATGGCCAACGCCGCCGCCAAGGCGGCCGCGCGCCGCCGCCCGGCGCCCCGCCGCGGAGGCCCCAAGGGCCAGAGCGAGATGGTCGTCGGCCGCAACCCGGTCTTCGAGGCCCTGCGCGACGGCGTGCCCGCCACCACCCTGTACGTCCAGCAGTTCATCGACAACGACGAGCGCGTCCGCGAGGCCCTCCAGCTCGCCGGCGCCCGCGGCAACATCAACCTGATGGAGGCCCCGCGCCCCGAGCTCGACCGGATGACCGGCGGCCTCAACCACCAGGGCCTCGTCCTGCAGGTCCCGCCCTACGAGTACGCGCACCCCGAGGACCTCACCGAGGCCGCCTACGACAACGGCGAGGAGCCGCTGATCGTCGCCCTCGACGGCGTCACCGACCCCCGCAACCTCGGCGCGATCGTCCGCTCCGTCTCCGCCTTCGGCGGCCACGGCGTGGTCATCCCCGAGCGCCGCGCCGCCGGCATGACGGCCGGCGCCTGGAAGACCTCCGCCGGCACCGCCGCGCGCACCCCGGTCTCCCGCGTCACCAACCTCACCCGCGCCCTCCAGGACTACAAGAAGGCCGGGCTGACGGTCGTCGGCCTCGCCGCCGAGGGCGAGCACAGCGTCGCCGACCTCGACGCCCTGGCCGGACCGGTCGTCATCGTCGTCGGTTCGGAGGGCAAGGGCCTCGGCCGCCTCGTCGGCGAGACCTGCGACTACCTCGTGCGCATCCCGATGCCGGGCGGCGCCGAGTCGCTCAACGCCGGTGTCGCCGCGGGCGTCGTCCTGTACGAGGCGTCCCGCCGCCGCGGCTGACCGCACCCCGGGCGGGCCGCACCCGCCCGCTACCGAGCAGCCGGCTTGATCCACTCGGCTCACGGAGAGTGACCCGTGAGCGTGCCACCCCGCCCGTTTCGGGCGGGGTGGCTTGATCTTGACGGGTCTCGGACACATCCCTGCTGTCAAGGCAGTGTCCTAAACACTGATCACTCGGTTAGATGAGTGTGGACACCAGAACGTCAGGGTTCGACGACCAGCCCGCGCTGAGCATGGTCAAGGTGCCGTGCGACCCCGCACAGGTCATCGTCAACCACGCCAGCTTCCGCGTGCGGCTCGCACCGAGCCCGAGCGCGCGTTCCAAGCCCGCGAACACCCCCGGCCGGATGCCCGTCCTCGGCGGCGCCGTCACCGCCGCCGCCGGAGCCGCCGCCCGCCGTCGCAGGGCCCCCGTCGTCTGGAGCGGCAAGTCCGCCCCCGGCGACACCGCCGCCATGGGCGGACTGCTCCAAGCCGTACGCCAACACGGCCGCGGTTACGACCACGACGACTACGGCGACGCCGACGCCGGCGCGACCCAGGTCATCCCCCGCGTGGACCTGGGCCGCGACCTCGTCGACGACACCGTCCCCACGCCCACCGTCATCGGCCAGCGCCAATACGGCGACCCGAACGGGACGCGCCCCTTCGCCCCCGTACGGGACCTGCCCCACGGCGGACACCTCGGTCCCGTCGGCCCCTCCCCGTACGACGCCGGCACCGGCCCGGACGGCGCCCGCCGCGGCCCCTCCGACCACCGGGGCCACGCCTCCTACTACCCCGGCCGCCGCATGAACCTCGGGGTCGTCCTCCTCCCGCTGCGGGTCTTCCTCGGCTTCATCTCCATCTACGCCGGGATGGGCAAGCTCTGCGACCCCGTCTACTTCGACGGCGGCGAGCGCGGCTCCATGGTCACCTGGCTGCGCACGCTCGAACCCTGGGCCCTCGCCGAACCGCTGCGCGACTTCGCCCTCGCCCACCCCGTCGGCGCCGGCCTCAGCGTCGCCTTCCTCCAGGTGCTCGTCGGCGTCCTGACCGTCCTCGGACTCTGGCAGCGGTTCGCCGCCTGCTTCGGCGCGTTGCTCTCCGCGGCCCTGCTCATGACGGTCAGTTGGAAGACCGTCCCCGCCTACGACGCCCCCGACATCATCTACCTCGCCGCCTGGAGCCCGCTGATCATCGCCGGCGCCCCCGTCTACTCCCTCGACGGGCGCCTCGCCGGCGAGGCCTGGCGCACCCTCGGCCCGCGCTCCGACCTGTGGGAACTGCGGCGGCGGGTACTGCGGCGCGGGGCCGTCATGGCCACCCTCGTCTGCGGGCTCACCCTCCTCATCGGCTCGCTGCTCGGCGGCGCCGTCCGCTCCAGCACCGTCGTCACCGTCCCCGGACCCGGCCAGGCCCCCAGCAACTACCTGCCCGGCTCCCCGCTGCCCGTACCGCCGCCCACCAAGCAGCAGCACCAGCAGCAGCCGCAGCAGCCCGCCTCCCAGCAGCCCTCGCAGTCGGCGGAACCCGCCGCCAGCGCCACCCCCTCGACCAAGCCCAGCCGCACCGGTTCCACCGCCCGCGAGACCTCGGGCACCGGCTCGCAGCCTTCCGCCGCCCCCCGCGGCACCGGCAGCAGCCAGAGCACCACCGGCACCGCACCGAAGCAGTCCACCCCGAAGACCTCGTCGTCCACGACCACGCGCAGCAGCGGCACGAGCAGTGGCGGGGACACCCCGTCCACGAAGCCCGGCCTCGTCGGCGGCCTCCTCGGCTGACCGGACCGCCCGAAGAGGCCCGGGGCCCGGCACGCGCCATGCGGTGCGGGCCCCCGGCCGGTACGGACGTAGCGGGCGCCACCGGTCGCGGGAGGTGGCCCACTGC
>NZ_JBHWJJ010000029.1:0-72580 GCF_042732005.1 Streptomyces sp. NPDC059851
CGGGTGCGGGGGTTCGCCGCCACGGGCTTCACCCACAACCCCCCCACCACAACCCACCGTTTGGTCGTGCTGCGCCCCTCACTGGTGCGGTGGGGGACGTCCGCTGTCCCCCTCCGCGCCACCCCCGCACCCTTCCTGACCGCGCAAAGGAGTTCGTCATGGCAGCAGCCCCCGTCGGCCTGGAACTGACTTTCCTCGGCCACCAGACCTGGCACATCACCGACGGCCTCTCCTCCGTCCTCCTCGACCCGATCCTCGCGCCCGCCTTCGGCGCCGGGAGCCTGGAGTTCGAGATCTGGCCGCCCCGCGCCGTGGACGCCCAGGGCATGCCCACCCCCAACGCGGTGATCCTCAGCCACGAGCACCTGGACCACTTCCACCTCCCCTCGCTCGACCTCCTCGCCCGCACGGTGCCCGTCTACACCGGCACCACCACCCCGGCCGCCGTCACCGACGCCATCGAAGCCCTGGGCTTCACCGTGCACCGCGTGGACCACACCCAGCCGCTGAACGTCGGAGACATCGAGATCACCCTCTACCCCGCCGGCGCCCGCACCCTCTTCTGGGAGAAGCGCGTCTCCCAGCCCCTGGTCCGCCTGTCCGGCACCACCGGCAACGACGTCTTCATCGGCGTCGACGCCGACGTCTCCGACCTCTACATCGAGCAGCTTGCCCAGGGCACCCTCACCCCGCCCCGGCTCGCCGTGGTCTCCAACAACGCCCAGACCGTCCCGTACGGAGCGCTCGGCGCGGACAACAACCTGCTGCCCGGCATGGACGGACCCCGCAACCGCACCACCGGCCTCCAGATCCTCAACGGCCTGCTCATCGACTACCTCAAACCCCTGGACGGCGTACGGGACGTCGCCCTGTGCGGCAACGGCTTCACCGCGCCCCGCAGCCCCCACGGCCCGTTCCTCTATGCCGACCACAAGGCCCTGGCCGCGACCGCGAACGAGCTCCAGCACCTCTTCCGCGTCCACGGCCCCCGCCCCGGCGACCGCCTCACCGTCCCGTCGGGCGACGGTCCTGTCACCACCTCCCGCGTCCCCTGGGTCACCCCCGACCCCGTGGCGGAGAAGTCCGCGCTCGCCGCACTCGCTGACTTCCTCGACTCCCCGCAGCGTGTCGAGCCCACCCCGGTCACCCCGGCCCTGGCCGAAGAGGAGTGGGAGAAGGCCGACGCCCTGGTGGCCGAGGAGCTGCCCCGGCTCGCCCGAGAGCTCATCGCCACCCGCACCGGCGCCCTGGCCACCAGCATCCACGACTACCTCGCCGGCCCCCTCGGAGCCCACCGCGCCGTCCTGCGCCTCCTCGACCCGCCAGGCCGCCCCGGCGAGATCGACTCCTACGCCTGGAACATCACCGGCCCCACCTGGGACAAGATCGCCACCACCAGCCGGGAAGAGGCCATGGCCGCCCACCCCTTCGGCATCGAGATCTACTTCCAGGACTTCGCCGCCGTCTTCCTCGGCCGCGCCCAGATCTGGGACGTCGTCGGAGGCTCGTACCAGGGCTGGCACATCGGCGAGAACCTCGACTCCCCGGTCTACGCCCTCTTCGCGATCTACGGCGAGCACCAGCGGCCCGACCTCGCCGCCCGCTGCTACGCCCACAGCCTGGCCACCCTGGGCATCCCCCAGGAGACCGCGGCATGACCACCGCCCCCGCCGGGCCGCTGGACGGCGCCGCCCGCACACGGCCCGACGGGTGGCTGGCCAACCCGCTCACCACCGACCCCGCCACAGCCGAGCGCCAGGCCTACGTGATCCTCGCTCGCCACCACGCGGGCGAGCCGGGACCGGTGCGCTGCCTGACCGCCCGCTACCGCACCGCCGTCTTCGCCCTCGGCGCCCCTCCCCGCCGGGTCCTGAAGCGCCACGCGGACGAGGCCGGCTACCTCGGCGAAGTCCTCGCATACGAACTCCTGGCCGACGAGAACGTCCTGCCGGACCTCCACCGCGCCTGTGACACCTCCCGCACGCTGCTGGTCGACCACCTCGACGAGGAGGTCACCCTCTCGGGCACCGACGCCTTCGACGAGCTGGTCCGCTCGGTCGCCCTCATCCACACCGCCTCCGCCCGCTGGCAGCCCGAGGTCGCCACAACCATGGCCCTCTGGCACATCACAGCCGCCCTGGAGGCCCCGTCCCCGGACTGGATCACCCGCCCCGACGACTGGCACCGACTCCTCCAGCTCGTCACCGATGCCCACGGACCCGACCACGTACCGCTCGGCCACCTGGACCTCAAGCCGGAACACGTCCGCCGCCGCGCTGACGGGCACCTCGCCCTCATCGACGCAGAAACTCTCCGCCCGGACATCACCGGCCTGCCCGACCTGATCACCCTCGCCCACATGGCTGACCAGCAAGGGCACCCGTCCCCGCGCTGGGTACGCCACGCCTACCTGCACCACGCACGCGAACTCGGCACACAGTGGAACGACCAGGAGCTCATACGCGCCCTGGCGGCGTTCGCCGCTGCCACCGGCCTCCGTTCCCTGCACGGCGCCCACGAGTGACCACCCCAGCGGTACCGTGCCACTTTCCCGACGCAAGGAGAATCCCAAGTGCGTGGTATCCGCACCGTCATGGTCTTCGTCGACGACCCCGAAGCCGCCGCCCGCTGGTGGGGCGAGATCTTCGAAACCGAGGTCAAGCTCGACATCAACGGCACCGCCGTCTACGCCTGGCTCGACCTCGACGGACTCGAGTTCGGCTTCCACCAGGCATCCCCCAAAGCCAACGCCCACGGACGAAGCACCGTCCCGTACTGGTCCGTCGAGGACCTCGACACCGAACGCAAGCGCCTCCTGAAAGCGGGCTGCACCCACCACCGCGGCCCCCTCGACGTGGAGCCCGGCCGGCGCATCTGCCAGCTCATCGACCCGTTCGGCACCGTCTTCGGACTCGACGGGCCCTGAACCCTCGGAGCCCACCCATGCGCCACTGGCCCCTCACCGCCCTACAGCTCACCACCGCCGACCTCGTCCTGCGACTCCCCTCGGACGACGATCTCGATGCGCTCGCCCAGGTGGCCGCCGACGGGGTCGTCCCCGACGGCGCCGTGTACTTCCCGCAGCCCTGGGCCTCCGCCCCGCCAGCCGAGCGGGCCAAGAACGTCGTACAGAACCACTGGTGGGCGCGAGGCGACTGGACCCGCGAGAACTGGCGCCTGCTCCTGGCCGTCTTCCACGACGGCCAGGTCATCGGCCAGCAGAACCTCTCCGCACACGACTTCGCCATCACCGGCGAGGCCCGGACCGGCTTCTGGCTCGGCCGCCGCTTCCAAGGCCAGGGCTACGGCACCCAGATGCGCGCCGCAGCCCTGGCCCTCGCCTTCGACGGCCTCGGCGCCGCCCGCGTCACCTCCACCGCCTTCGCCGACAACGCCGCCTCCCGGGCGGTCTCCCGAAAGTTCGGCTACCGCCCAAACGGCGTCCACCGAATCTCCGTCGACGGCCGCCCCTACGACGCCCACGAGGAGGCCATAGAGGCGGCCGACTGGCAGGGTTGCGCGAGCGTGGTGCCTGTCGGAATAGCCGGGCTGCCTGACTGCATCACGCTCTTCCACTGACTGGCGCGCTGGGCGTCGATACGATCTTCCGGCCCATCCCGGCCCCCCGGAGGAGTAGACGTGACGCAGCAAAGCGCTGAGGAGCGACCGGGCATCGCCGCGGCCATCGTGGTGCACGAAGGCCGCGTGCTGATGGTCCGGCGGCGGGTCAGCGAGGGCCAGCTCTCCTGGCAGTTCCCGGCCGGCGAGGTCGAGCCCAACGAAGCCCTCGAGGACGCCGCCGTACGGGAGACCCAGGAGGAGACGGGGCTTGCCGTGAAGGCGGTGAAGCTGCTCGGCGAGCGGATCCACCCGGCCACCGGCCGTCGGATGTCGTATACCGCCTGCGAGGTGGTCGGCGGTAGTGCGCACGTGGCGGACACCGACGAGCTCGTCGAGCTGGCGTGGGTCGCCCATCCAGAGATCTCGCGGTATATCCCCTACGGCCTGTTCGAGCCGGTGCAGGAACACCTCGACTCGGCGTTGAACCGCTGAAGGGGCCTGTCGACGCACAACACCTCTGGGGGCCGACGCGTCTCGGAGTTGGCCCCCAGAATGCTCATGGGGCTGGGAGTAGGAAGTGCCCGATCGAGTCGTGAGGTCGTGGACGGTAGTCCAGTTCTCGGCGATGAGCTGGAGGGCCTGCACGCGCGGAGGATGGCGTCATGCCGGTGGTGCGGTGCTCCTCAGCGCGCTGAGCCGCCTGGTCCCAGGTGTCGGCAGGTCCCGGGGCTCGTCTGTCAGGCGTCCCGTCGCTCCTCGTGCCGGGCCAGCTGCGCTCGCAGCCGTTCCGCCTCGGCCTCGGCCTGGCGAAGTCGGCGCTCCAAGACAGCGCGAGCCGGCGGCGGGTTTTCGGGCTTGGGCGCCTCATTGCGTGGAATGAGCCAGCCCACGTGCTGATACGCGACAATCGCGCGAGCGTGGGGACAGGTATGGCAACACCGTTCCGGCATTGGACGCGGCCAGCCTGCCGCCAGCATCCGGCGGGTGTGTTCACGTTCGGCTTCAGGTTGAAGCATCGGGTCTGAGGCCCAGGCCTGCTCGAATTCCTCGATCATCTGTTTCACCCTTGTGGCCTCGGCCAAGCGCGGCCCGTCATCGGGTTTCCAGTCGAGGGTTGGCGCTACGACCTCTTCGACGTGTCCGCAGGCCAGCGTTACCTTCCAGAAGGCCGACGTGTGTGCTTCATGATGGCGGATCACGGCCCACACGTCGGCTTCGGCCCATTCGGGTGGCTCCACCGGATCGGCGGGAAAGCTCACCTCTCGCCGTTCTCCCCACTCAATGATGTCGCGGTAGGGGGCATCGACGGAATCGTCGTGCCGGCAGTACACCTGTCCCTGCGGCAATGCTTCACCCTCCCCAAGGCCCCGCCACTGCCTCTCGCTCGGCGGGGTGCGGTCGTCCGGTGTCAGCAGCTCCTTGATGCAAGCGCAATCCAGCTGGACCCGCCATCGGTAGTACCGGTCCGGGTCCGGCGCGAGGAACGGCCACAGGACCGCAGGAATCCCCCTGCGGCGATCAGAGTTGAATTCCTCGTACTCGCGCAGGACGTCCATGCGCCGCTTTGCCCGGCCGGGAAGCCGGCGCGCTACAGCGGGTGGGCGCACACCTGCGGCAGGGTCGGTCACGTTCGAGTCCTCTCGCCCAGCGAAACACTGCTGCCGACGCTAGAAACTCTGAGGTCGAAACGCTGCCGAAATAGCGATCGCTTCGCCTGAACGAAGGAGACGAGGCTGTCGCTGCCCTCGTCGTCCCGTGCATGACCGCACCCGCGTCGCTGGCGAGGACGGCCGAGCGCGGCCTCAACGACGTCACGCTCCACGTGACAGAGGCCGTCACGACGCACCGACAAGCCCCCTGCGCCAGCAACGTGCGCGACTGTCGGTGGCTGTGCTTCCGTGATCAGCACCAGGGGCTGATGCTGACCGTTTGCTGACCAGAGCCCCGCCATCACGCCGCTGACCTGCGAAAACGTTCAGATGTCAGATGTAGGACTTGAACATGGTGCGCAGCAATTTGAGCTCCTAGAAAACGGCTCCCTGCCAGCTTTCTGCAGGTCAAGGGCGTTCTGCACTCTACACCGGTAGGCGTCGGGTCGGAGATCCAAAGGAAAATCCACTGCCTCGGACGAGAAGGCTCCTGGCCTGCACTTCCGCGGGCACCAGGCCGTCGTGACGCTGCCGGACCGGGCTTCGCGTCGGCCAGACTCTCCGGAACGTGGGGGACTGATGCTGACCAGATGCTGACTTATCTGACGGCAGGTCACTCAGACGTGTCGATCCCCCAGCTGCCGACCGCCAGGGCCTGCAGGACCGGTCCCTGTGCCTGCCTCCCCCTCAACCCGTACGAACGTCCCTGGCGTCTTCGCCGCCGGCGACGTCGTCGACCACACCCACCGCCAAAGCCATCACCGCAGCCGGTTCGGGCTGCGCAGCGGCCCTGGACGCCGAGCGCTGTCTCGACGCCATGAGCGACAGCAGCACGGACGCCGGCATGGCGCAGGTCAACGCCTGACTGGCTGGCCCCCGTACCAGGGTGGGGCCGACGCCGACGATGTGCGCGCTTACGCCCTTCATGCGCCCCTGCTCCCCCACGTAGCTTGCGACGTTGGCCTGTAACACCCGTACGAACGTAGGGGGAAGCAGCTTGAAGCGAGCAGACGTGCTGAGGGATCTCGCGCAGCCGTGGAACGTGGCCGTTCACTCGACATCGGACCTCGCGGGCAGCGATGCCAAGGCTGCGACCGCGGACGACAAGGCCAAGCGGGAGAAGAACCAGGCCCCTCTGCGCCGCAAACCAGAGCTTCGGCCGCTGCCCGTGAAGTCACTCGGTCTGTCGCTCCAACTGACTCCATGGGACGTACTCCACGCTCTGGGCCGGGCCAACGTCCTTGCTCGCCAAGGCGCAGGGCGAGGACTTGCCGAGCACTGGGCCAGTCTGAAGTACTGCCAGGCCCTCACCGGCAACGACGGTCGCTACATGGCACTGTCCACCGAGGGCCGTAACCCCAGGCGCCACTACGCAGCCACACAGTCGGGCGAGCTCGGCATCGGTTTCGCCCGGGCCCTCGCCCGGCGCGTACTCGCCGCTCAGTACCCGGGCCACTCGGTCTCGGTCATCGACGCCGAGATAGCCATGCGAGCCGGCTGGGAGCTGACCGGCAGGGAGGCCGGACGCAGCAGTGCCCCGCGCCGGCCGGGGTTCTTCCTGGAAGTATGGAAGCCGGGCGAGCCGTCGCGCGTCATCCCGGTCACCTGCAAGGGCACGCACGGCAACGCCGCCCAGGTCCACAAGCAACTGGCCACCGCCTCCGCCGACGTGGAAGGCATCCACATCGGCGCGTACAACGAGACACCGGCCTTCGTCTTCGGCACCACGCTCCCCAAGAAGAGCGAGAGCATCACCCTCTACCTGCTCCACACCCCAGGCGACGGCACCTTGGCGGATGCGAAGGACCTCCATCTCGACCCTTCCGTCGAGGACCGCAGCATCCGGCCCGGCATCGACGCCCCGACCGAACCGAACGAGGAACCACCGGTCGGCTACCACGTGCGTCCCGAGGAGTGCGGCTGGTTCGGCCGGGTCCTCGCCCAGGCGGATGCCGCCAGCCTGATGGCCTTCACCGGAGGTGGCGAACCCACCGCCCGCTACCTCACCAAGCGCCAGGGCAAAGGCCACTTCGAGACGTTCACCCACGCCGGCACCGGCATCGTCCAAGACGTCACCCACACCATCCACGGCAGGAAGTTCGTGGGCACCGATCATGTCTTCCGCCTCAACGGCGTCCGGGTAGAGGCCTTCTCCGGTCTGGCGGAGAACCTCTTCGACCACCTCCGGGACGGCAGGGTCGACCAGTACCGCCACGAGGCCCACGCCCTCCGCGACTCCTGGCCCACCGACCCCTGGGACGCCAAGTGGCGCGGTCCCGTCTCTCTCCACCCCGACGGCACCGTCATGGCCCTCCTGCGCGACCACAAGCTCTTCGAGACCGCTGCGGCCCGCGCAGGCGCGACAGCGATATGACCCGACCACAGTGGGTCACTACCGCCGCTTGACAACACCATTGGGGAATCAGTGGCCACGCTGAAAACGCTCACTGGATACCGCGGTGTAGGTGCGGTTGCGGGAGCCCCATGCCACCGGACTGGTATCCACCGGGGCGCCCGGCGGCTGCGAACTGCGCGCCTCGGGTGCCTTCTTCGGGTGGGTCTCGCACCCCTTCACGCCCTCCGACGAGCGGTACCTGCGGTTCAGCGTCGCCGCACTGGAGGACGCCAACTGGCGAACCGGGCGCACGATTACGGGGCCTTCGGGGAGGCGCGCGGGAGCGCATGACCCTGCGGCCGACAGTGTCCTCGCCCCCGGGAAGAGAAGGGGCCCGGCCCTCCCGAGTGGTCTCGGGAGGGCCGGGCCGTGTCATGCGCGGCCGATCGCCGCCGTTCTCACCAAGGGCTCCGCACCCTGACGCCGAGGGCCCGGACGCGGTCCTGGGCCTGCGGGTCGAGCTTCAGCAGCAGGTCCTCGCCGACGACTCCGTCGCGCCGCCAGATGGTGCAGAGGGTCTCCAGACCCGCTTCGGCGACCTCCGGCTCCGCGTCGGCCGAGGTCTGCACCAGGGCTTCGACGACCGGCCTGCCCTGCAGTCCCGCGACCGCCCGTGCCATCCGGGCCCGCTGCTCCGCAGGGACGGCCGGGTCGGCGAGCGAGCGCAGCACGTCCGCCGTGTCGCGGGCGTCCTGGCAGGGCAGCACCCACACCAGGTACACGAGCTGCGCGCCGAGCACGATCAGGTACTGCAGTGGCACGAGCAGGGCCACGGGCAGCAGCAGGACCAGAGGCAGCACGATCAGCCAGCCGCCCCGGATCCGCGAAGGACCGCCGGTCGGCGGCTCGAACCGCCGACCGGCCAGCAGGACGAGTACGACCATGGTCACGACCGTCAGGAGCGGCACCACGATCAGCCCCACTCCCAGCCCCGCGCCGAACGACGCCCAGAAGGGATCACCGCCCAGAACGGGCAGCACCAGGGCCGCGGCCACCCAGCCGAGAGCGGCGGTCATGACGTAGCGCTGTAGGCAGACCCACAGCCATCTTCCCGTACTCATAGCAGCTTCCTCAGCGCTCGCCCAGCACTTCGACGGGCTTGCCGGCCTCGGCCGCGGCTTTGAGTGCCTTCTCGCTCTCGCTCGCCGGCGCCTGGACCGTCGCGGCAGCGGCAGCCGTCGGCGCGTACCCGGGCGAGACACCCACGACGACTACCGCGCCCAGGGCGGTCGCTACGGCACGCCAAAGCCGCCGACCCCTGATTGCAGACATGATCCCCCATCACCCGCATGGCGCAGGTATCCCCGCTGCCACGCCAACCCGTGATCCAGATATTCAAGGCGTAAACGTAGGTGGCACTTCAACAGTGAGACAAGGAAATTCAGTTGGCGCATCTCAGACTGACGGGAACCCACCAGGTCGCAAACGGGACAGAGGGCGGCACGCCTTGCGATACTGAATGCCGGAATCGGCCAAATGGGCATCACGCCCTCCGTTTATCCGTGACAGTAAGTCAGGAAAGTCTGGCTCGAATTTCGGCGGAATATGGACAGAGCCCTGAGCCGGAGTCGAGTCCGTATCCAATCGGACCCGAGCGGTCCGGGTATGGGGCACGACCCCATCGGCCCGGAGGCAGGCCACGGTGCCCCAGGGGATCGGGGGCGTCGCCTCCTCCACCCTCACGGTGGAGACCCGACCGCGGTGCCATCACCCCAAACAGCGTTCTCCCAGCTCAGCCCTTCCCTCCAGACGAGCTACACCCTTCGGAGGTCGCCGCTGGCACTTGCGCTCGACAGGCAGGTTCCCGGGATGAACGCGAGCTGCGCGCCAGCTCAGGAACCCAAACGGAGCGGCGGAGACCTGCCGGCCCGTCCCAGGTGCCTCACCGACGACAGCGACGCCGCTCCCCACGCCCCTTGCCCCATCTCCGACCAAGCCGCCCCGAAGAAGCCGTCCCTGTGTCGACCTGGTTCACGCCGTGACACCGGCCTGCTTGGGCGGTGGAAGCTCGCGCGTCGTGGCTGAAGTCCGAGGGAAGCACCCAAAACGTGGCCGGCGGACCAAGGTCTCAAGCCAGGCGCCCTACCACCCGTACACCAAGACCCTGCTGTGACCAGCAGGGCAAGGGCCAAGTCTCCGGTGCAGGGCGGGAGGCCACCGACATTCACCCACTGCCGTCACCGAGGTCAGCAACGGCGGGACATGATCGGGACCGATGCTGACCATCTGCTGACCTGGACCCCGACAGAACGGCTATGACCTGCGGAAACGTCCAGATATCAGATGTAGGACTTGAACATGGTGCGCAGCAATTTGAGCTCCTAGAAAACGGCTCCCTGCCAGCTTTCTGCAGGTCAAGGGCGTTCTGCACTCTACACCGGTAGGCGTCGGGTCGGAGATCCAAAGGAAAATCCACTGCCTCGGACGAGAAGGCTCCTGGCCTGCACTTCCGCGGGCACCAGGCTGTTGTGACCCTGCCGACCAGCGTCACATCGAACACCCGCTTCGGAATGTGGGGGACCGATGCTGACCAAATGCCGACTTGCCTGACGGCACGTCACGCAGGTTGGGAGGGCTAAGGCCGACTCGCTTCCCCCGGGGGCACCGCAGACTTGCCCACTGGCCCACCGTGATCAAGCAAGCGGTCATCGCAAGGCCGGTCGCACCCTCGGCGTCCGCATTGCCGGCAAGGGAAGTTTCGCCGCATGCTTCGGGTCCGATTTGGGGAAACGGACGGATTTGTGGATGCGCTCGTGGAACACCTTGTAAGCGGATGCCAACCAAGCGGTGAAATCCATATGGCTCAGGGTGATGCGGGCGGCCGCTGCAGATCGACCGGCGGCGCCGGTCGAACAGCGCGTGACCGAGCCGGGGCACCGACGCCGCGCAGATCTCCCAGTAAGGCCCGAGGACGGCCTCCACCTGCGTCTCCCGGCGCTCCCGCCGGGACGGGTCGGCCAGCGGCCGACCGGGCGCGACGGTGACAGCGCCGGGGTCGAGCTGCAACGGGGGCAGCCGCCTCTGTGCCGGGGAGCCGACGGACCTGAGGACGCCGCTGCCCAACTCCGCGAAAGTGCTGGGGCGGCCAGTAGTCCCCCACCAACGGCCGAAGAGCGTCTGGTCGCCGATCCCCACCGCGTGGAGCCGGATCCCGAGCTCCGTGTGGAGTTCCTCCATCGTCGACACCGGGTCTTCCGGACCCACGACCGACTCGCCGCTGCGGTCCTCGCTCATCGGCGCCCAGTGCGCGCCGTCGCTCACGAGGACGATGAGCTTGTCGTCGTCGGGGACGCCGTGCCGGTGGAGCAGCTCCCCAGCCCGGTGCAGGGCCTTTCCGATGGCGGCGGGCTGGTCACCGTGTTCGAGCGGGGTTACGGCACCCCGTAACTGCTCCGGGCTCCGGTCGCCGGGAGCGGTCGTCACCTCGGCCGTGCCGTCCCGGCCGGGGAAAGGCACCGCAGTTCGTCGGCGATGGCATGGCCGATCGAGTCGGTCACCGGGTCGGGTTGCCACGCCCACTGTCCGTTGGGGTTGCACTCCAGGAAGTACCAGTCGCCGGCGGGCGTGACGGCGAAGTCGAAGGCGCCGAAGACCAGCCGGAAGGTGTTGAGGTACGCGGACACCGAGCGCGCGATCCGGGCGGGGACGGCGATCTGCGTGCACTCCATGAGGGACTGCCGTTGCCGCCAGTCCAGGTCCGGACTGTCGATGCGGACCGCGAACACCCGGCTGCCGACAGCTGTGAGTCGTACGTCGAACGCCTTCTCCACCTTGGCCTGGAACAGATGCGGGCAGACGGCCACGGCGGGCGTGATCTCGTGCGGGCGCACTTCGCGAACCCAAACCTGTTGCGCCCTGCCGTCGATCGCATAGGGCGTGTTCCACAACGGCTTGTAGACCACGGCACCGGAGTGCTGGGCGGCGAACTCGCGGGCATGTTCATGGTCGTTGGTGATCAGCGTGGACGGGACGGACAGGCCGCTGCGCTGTGCGGTGGCCAGCTGGGCCGGCTTGTACTCGGCCGCCCGGTTGCTCCACGGGTGGTTGACGTAGTGGGCTCCGGGAAGCGACGCCAGGATGCCGCCGACGCCCCACAGGGATTGAGAGGCGGCGAACCGGCGCTCTTGGCCGCCCAGTTCGGGCGGACCCTCGTAGGGGGAGGGCCGGCGCGTCCAGACGGAGCGCACCTCGGTGAGGTCGAGCTCGCGGGTCGGCGTCCGCAAGGTACCGCGTTGATCACCGGTGCGGTACGTGGCGGTGAGCGCGGCACCTGTGTGCAGGTCTGTGCCGGGGTCGAGACGGACCACCGGGACCTGGTGTTCCGCGAGGATGCGCAGGACCACGTCAGCGGTCACGTCGTGGAGGCTGGTCAGTACCAGTACCGGCCCGGTCGGGCGTGTCGTCATCAGTCGTGGTCGGAGTCCGACGAATCGTCCGAGTCATAGCTGTCGGCGCAGCTGGTACTCGTGGAGCTCGACGTGCCGCTGCCGGTCTGGTGGTGGAGCTCGACCGCCTGGCCGTGTTCGTCGATCACGACGGCGATCTGGGTCTCCGGGTCGATCACCGCGGTGAGCAGGGGAACCGGCCGCGTCTCGGCATACGGTGCCATGCGGGTGATGCCCCAGGGTGCTCCGGCGTCTCGCGTTGTCATCGTTCGTCTCCTTCGCTTTCGACTGTTCGGGGGGCTCGCTTCCTCCGCGGGGGAGGTCTCCGGGTTCGTGCTCACTCTCGGCGCATGAAGTCGATCTCGACCGACGCGAGGAACGGCTGCACGCTGACGCACTCCCAGCCGATCGGCTCCACGGCCGCGATGATCTTGTCGATCTCCTTGCGGATCGCCTTCATGGACACCCTGGCGCGGATGTCGATGTCGAACCCGGCGACGAAATGCGCGTCGCCTCTCCCATAGGCGGTTCTGGCGTCCGAAACGAGTTTCTGCATACGCCAGGCATGTAACAGCCCCATGTGGGTCCTCTTCGTTGTGGATGCAGGCGCGGCTCACACCGGTGAGCGATGGGTCCATGCTGGCAAGGGGCGTTGAAATGCGGATGAAATCCCGGTTCATCGGCCGGATGCGGCGGCGGTGCGGCAGGGGGATGCGGAACAGCCGTCCGTGACGGACGCGGGCTTACGCGAGTTCACCGGATGCGGTGCGGGAACGGGCGACGGCCCGTTCGAACCGGTCTCGCGCCTGGACGAGGTCTTCCGTCGCGGCCTGGTGCCAGCCCAACCGGTTGCGGATCTCGGCCTTCAGCCCGGCGCCGGGCCGTCCGCCGACCGCCGCGTGTGCCTCGGCGTGGGAGCGGGCCGCTCCGGCCGGGTTGCCCAGGCACTCCTCTGCGGCGGCGAGTCTGCCGAGGACCGCCGCGAAGAGGGGGGTGTCCCCCACGCGCTCGGCGAGATCGGCTGCCCTGGTCAGCGCGTCGGCGGCCTGCACGTGGTGCCCGCGGTCCAGCTGGAGCGTCCCCATGCGGAAGAGCGTCTTGCTCAGGATCCGGGGCCTGCCGATCCTCTCGGCGAGACCGACCGCTGCCGCGTAGCACTCGTGCGCCTTGTCGGTCTCTCCCACCTGATGGTGGACGGCGCCCACATTGGCCAGGTACATCACGGCGAGCCAGTCGTCCTCCACCGCCCGGGACAGGTCAGCGGACTCGGCCAGGAGCGCAATGGCCTCGGCCGGCTCCCCTGCCGCGTTCGCGAAGATGCCGAGGGAACCCAGAGCCCGTGCCTGCTCGAGGACGTCTCCGGTGCGGCGGCTGATCCGAAGCGCTTCGCCCAGCCAGCGGCGCGCCTGCCCGTAGTGCCCCTGCAGCCCGTACGCGATGCCCATGCAGGTGCGCAGTTGGGAGACCATGCGCTGGTCGGTGAGCTGCTCCGTGAGCGGCAGCACGAGCTCGACGGCGGCCCGGCACTCGTGGTACCGGCCCTGCCGGGTGAAGTAGTCGCACAATCCCTCGGCGAGCCGGCCAGCGTCGTCCACGTGGCCCACGGCCGCCGCCCGGGCGACCACGTCGACCAGTTCGCCGCCCGCCGCATCCAGCCATGCCGTCGCCTCCTCCCCGTGGGCGAAGGGCGCCGTATCGGCACTCGGGCCGGTGGGGAACGCGACGGGACCCCAGTCGCTCGCACGTCGGGCGGCGGCCACGTAGAGCCGGAAGACCCCGGCCCGCGCCGCGGCGACTTCTGCGGGGTGCTCGGCGGCGACGCGCCGGGCGTAGACCGCGACCAGGTCGTGCAGGCGGTAGCGTCCCGTGACGGCCTCCTGGACGAGACTCGCCTCGACCAGGCTCTCCAGGACGCGCTCGGCGGCGGACGGGGTGAGGCCGAGCAGGGCGGCCGGGGTCAGCCGGTCGAAACTCACGGTGGGCGAGAGGCCCAGTACGCGAAACGCCCGACGCTGCGCGTCGGGAAGCTGATCGTAGGAGACCTGGAAGGCCGCCTCCACACTGCGGTCCTCGACCGCGAGTTCGGCGAGACGGTGCTCGTCGTCGGCCAGCCGGACCACCATGCGCTCCAGCGCCCACAGCGGGCGGCCCTGCATCCGAGCGCCGACGACCCGCAGAGCCAGCGGCAGCCGGTCGCACAGGCGGGCCAGTTCGCGCACCGCGGCACGCTCCGGATCGGCCCCCGTGCCGCTGACGACACCGGTCAGCAAGGCCTCCGCCTCGTCCGTCTCCAGCGGCGCCAGCGAAATCCTGCGATCGACGTCGAGCCCGGGCAGCCGCCGGCGGCTGGTCACCAGCACGAGGCTGCCCGGACCGGCGGGCAGCAGTGGGCGCACCTGTTGCGCGGCGCGCGCGTCATCGACCACCACGATGAGCCGGAGGAAGGCGGTGGCCGCTCTCCAGGACGCCGCCAGGCCCTCGACGTCCCCCGAAGGAGCGTCGTCGAGTTCCGTGAGGTCGCCGACCGCCCGCAGCAATCGGCGCAGCACGCGCTCCGGCACGGCTGTTTCCCGTCCCGGCCGGTGACCGTTGAGGTCGACGAACAAGCAGCCGTCCGGGAAACGGTCGCGTACCGCCCGCGCGGCGCGCACCACGAGTGCGGTCTTGCCGACTCCGGCCATGCCGTCCACCGCACGGACTGTCACCGCCTGCTCGTCCATCGGCGCGAGGAGCGCGTCCAGCTCGTGGTTGCGTCCGGTGAAACCGCTGACGTCGACCGGTAGTTCGTCCCGCAGGCGCCGCCGGGGGCGCGCGGCCGGCGGCCGCCGGTCCGTCGATCGACTTGCTGGCGGGGGTGCGCCGACGAGGAGAACTTCATCAGCGCGCAGCACTGCCTCGTGCACCCGCCGCAGTTCACCGCCCGGCTCCGCTCCCTGTTCCTCCACCAGACGGCGGCGCACCTTGGCGAAGACGGACAGCGCATCGGCTTGCCGGTTGGCGGCATAGAGGGCGCGCATCAACAGGGCGGCCACGGACTCGTTGTGGGGGTGCGTCGCGGACAGAGCGAAGAGCTCGGCGACGACCTCGGCGTGCCGGCCCAGCCGCAGCTGGCACTCCACCTTGTCCCGCACCAGCACGAGCCTGTACTCCGACAGCCGTAAACGCTCCGCCTCGGCGAACGGCCCGGGGAGCGCCGACAGGGGTTCACCGTGGAACAGATTCAAAGCGGCGGACCACGCACTCACCGCGGCGGCCAGATCACCGGAATCCCGCGCGCTGTGGGCCTTATCGACGATCTCCCTCAGTCGGGCCACGTCTGTCCGGACGCTTCGCGCATCCAAGCGGTAACCACCCCGGTCGGTCACGATCACGGACCCGGAGGTACTTCCTGTTTCCGGGGCCAGACGCCGGCGCAGCTGGTGCACGTAGACCGGGATGACCTTGGCACCGGTGCCCGGCGGCTCCGAGCCCCATACACCGTCGAGCAGCTGCTGCCGGCTGACGGTGGTGCCCAGCCGCAGCAGCAGCGCCGCCAGCAAGGCCTGTTGGCGCACCGGACCGAGGTCCAGCCGCACGTCGCCGCGCCAGGCCCGGAGCGGACCGAGCACGGCGAACCGGAGCGGACTGCCGTGCGTCGACGAGTCCCCGTTGGATGGCACGCTGGGGAGTATAGGGCCGCGTTCCCCCGCTCACAGGGGCCGGACTTCATGCGGCAGCCGTCGATGGCGTCGGGCGCGACGACCGAACCGCCGCGGCGGCACCGCGTCCTCTGAACGGCCAGGTGACCGTCGGCCAACTCGGCGCGGGGGCACGGGCGATCCAGCCCCCCAACCGCTCTTCGGGGCCAACGGCTCCGGTTCCACGTGCGGCGGGTCGAGGCGTTCCTGGCTCCCTCCCCGCAGGGCCGTCCGAACCGGACCGACGGCGCCTGCTAGAATGCTTGCGGTTTCCGGAATCCCCTCCCGCGGTCCGTTCTTCGTCGGCCGCTTCGAGGAGCAGGGTGAGCGGCCATCGGACCGGCCGCGTTCCGTCTCGAAGAACCGGCTTCCCGCTCCGCCCCATCGCCTCACACCTTCGCGTATCGCTCAACACCCTTCGTATGTGGTGCGGTGCGCACACATCGCCATGCCATGTGACACCCCATCAGTGCCTGCGCTGATGGGGTGTCACTCGTTTCACCGCGAAAGGAAGCGCCGCAACCCCATGACCTCCCTCCCCCAGAAAGACGTCGGCGACCCGACGCCCGAAGCGCCGCAGGTACCGCTGCGCCGTGTTCGCGGGTTCCGCTGGTTCTGGCTGTCACGCGTGGTCTCCGGGCTGGGGTCCGCCGTCACCACGGTGGCCCTGCCGGTGCTGACCTTCCAGGAGACCGGCTCACCGCTGATGGTGTCCCTGGTGGCGGCCGCCGCGACCCTGCCCTACGTGGTCTTCGGGCTGATCGCCGGCACCGTCGCGGACCGAATGGACCGCCGCCGCCTGATGATCGTCACCGAGTGGCTCAACGCCGCCTGCATCGCCTCCGTCCCCCTCGCCTCCGCACTGGGCTTCCTGACCGGCGGGCAGGTCCTCTTCGTGGCCCTCGCCTCGGCCAGCCTCACCCTCTTCTTCGAGGCGGGCGTCTACGGCTTCGTCCCCGACGTCGTCGGCAAGGACAAGCTGACCGAAGCCAACAGCGCGGTCTACGGCGCACAGACGGTCGTGCGCATCGCCGGGAACGCGTTGGCAGGCGGCCTGATCGTCGTCTTCCGCCCTGCCGGCACACTGGCGCTCGACGCCCTGTCCTTCGCCGTGTCCGCCCTGCTCCTCAGAGCCGTCGCACGCACCGTCACCCCGCCGGAGAAGCCGGCGGCGGCGGCGAAGCGGCCCGGGTTCGGGCAGTCCGTCCGCGAGGGTCTGCGCTTCCTCCACCACCACCCGACGCTGCGGCTCATGACCGTGGTCGGCACCCTGCAGTCGTTCTCCGGCGGCGCCATCATCGGGCAGCTCGTCGTCTTCGCCGACCGGGTGCTGGGCGTCCACGGATCCGACGGACGGATCGGTCTGTTGTACATGGCGTGGAGCGCCGGAGGCATCGGCGGGTCGTTCCTGCTGCCCCGGCTGCGACGCCGCTTCGAGGCCGTCCCCCTTCTTCTGGGGGTGCTCCCGCTAGGAGCGCTGTTGGGCCTGGTGGTCGTCCTCACCTCCGACTGGCGGATCGCGCTGGTCGCGCTGACCGCGTGGGGATCGGCCTATCTCGTCGTGCTGGTGAACACGATGACGTACTCCCAGGAGGTGACGCCGTCCGAGCTGCAGGGCCGGGTCAACACGACGCGCCGGACGCTCTCCTCGGGCCTGGGCGTGCCGCTCGGCGCCCTGGTGGCGAGCACGCTCACGGTGCAGGTCGACATCCGGGCCGGGATGTCCGCGGCCGTCGTCTCGCTCGCGCTGGCGGCCGTGCTGGTCTGGGGTGTTCAAGCGCGCCGGTGGCTGCGGCCGGGAGAAGGGGGGTAGTGCGGAGATGGTGGTCCGCGTGCACGACCACACGCGCTGTCCCCCGCCCACGCCGGCCGCCTCCAACCGCCTGCCACGCCGTCAGCGCCGCCAGGGGGACGGCGGCACCCCGGGGACCTTCCGTTCGGTTGAATGGACGCCGTGACACATACTCTGCGTTTCACCGACGGGGACCTGCGCCGGCTGGCGGGGGCCCGCTCCTTCGAGCGGGGGCTCGGCTATCTGCCCGCGGTCTCACGGCTGGACATCGAGGACGACGCGATCACCGCCACGGTCGACGGCAGCGACACCTACGCAGTGGAACTGACCGCCGACGAGGACGGCGGGCTCTCCGGATGGTGCGACTGCCCGTACGGTCAAGAGGGCAACTTCTGCAAGCACTGCGTGGCGGTCGGCCTGACCGTGCTGGAGCGGGCCGAGTCCGTACCGCAGCAGCGGTCGGCCGCCGCTGCGCGCACCCGGACCGTGGACGCCTGGCTGGAGTCCCGCACCCGCGAGGAACTGCTCGCCCTGGTGCGGGAGCAGCTCGCCGACGACCGTGGCCTGCGGCGGCGCCTGAAGCTGCGCGCGGCCGCCGCCGGCGAGGACACCGGCCTCATCCGGAAGCGCGTCCTGAGCCTCCTCGACGTACGCCCCTTCGCCCGTTACGGGTTCGTGGAGCGCGCCGACGCCTGCGCCTACGGCAGGCAGGCGGAAGAGGCCGTCAGTGCGCTGCGAGCGCTGACGGCGAGCGGTCGGCCGACGGTCGCGGTGGAAGTGGCCCGAGAGGCCCTGCTGGTACTGGGGCACGCGTACGGCGAGATCGACGACTCGGACGGTCTGATCGGGGAGGCCGCCGCCGGGCTGGCCGAGGCCCATCTCGCATCCTGCCGGGCCGCCCGGCCCGACCCGGTGGAGACCGCCGAGTGGCTGGTGCCGTACCTCCTCACCGACGGGAACCTCGCCGCCGACATCGACCTCTTCGACTACCGGGAGGTGCTCGGTGCCCCCGGCTTGGCCCGGGCACACGCGTTGGTGGTGGCCGCATGGCGTGCCAATCCGAAGGGGTGGACGGAGAAGTACCTGCTGGAGCGCGTCCTGAAGGCCGCCGGCAACGACGTGGACGCACTGGTCGAGGTCCGTGCGGCAGACCTCGCCCCCAACGGCCACACCCACCTGGTGATCGCCAGGGAACTCGAGGCAGCGGGCCGTGCGGGCGAGGCCCTTGACTGGGCGGAACGCGGCCTTCGGGAGACGACGTGCGAGGGGGGACCCGACCGCGATCTGGTCGCCTTCGTCTGCGAGCGCCATGAGCGGGCCGGCCGCCTGTCCGACGTGGTCGGGGTGCGCCGGAACCTGCTGCTCTCCCGCCCCTCGCTGGCCGCCTACCAGGACCTGCGTACGGCGGCGCGGGCGGCCGGAACCTGGGAGGGCGCGGAGCGCGAGGGCGCCCTGGGTGCGCTGGGGGCAGCCGGCGAGCTCCGAAAGGGCCGCGGGTACGACGGCTCCCCGCTGGTGGACGCGCTCATCGACGACGGCGACCTCCAGGCCGCCTGGCAGGCCGCCACCGACGGATACGCCGACCGGCGGCAGTGGCTGGCCCTCGCGGACCGGATCCGCGACCGGCAACCGGCCGACGCCCTGACCGTCTACCTCCGCTGGATCGAGCCACTGCGCGGGCAGACCGGTGACCGCGCGTACGAACGCCTCACGGAGCTCCTGCTCAGCGCCCGGGCCTGCCATCGCACGCTGGGAACCGGACCCGAGTTCGACGCCTACCTGTCCGCCCTGCGGGCCGAGCAGAAGCGCAAGCGCAAGCTGATGGCCCTTCTCGACCGGCACGGGCTCTGATCGTCCCGCCCGCCGTGCCCCCGGCACCGGGGGGCTCTGCCCGCTCGCTTGCAGGTCAACGGCGCCGCTCGGGGGCCTGCGACGGTCAGCACGTCCGGTCGGATGACCGGTCGGGCGACCGGTCAGCCGACCGCTCGGGTCCTTCAGGCTGCACCGCAGCATGTCGGGACCGTCCCTGCCCCGTGCCGACGGCCCGCAGAGGTTAGAAAATGGATTATGAGCAACTATCTGGGAGAACTCCGGCGCTGGCTGCTCGGCTCCTCCACGGCCTCTCCCGCTCCCCCGCGGCGTCGCCGCGGGGGAGGCCGCCAGGAGCGCCGGGAGCACGCCCCGCCCCCCGAGGGAGGGGCGCGTGGGGCGCAGCGTCAGCGTCTGTCCTCCCTCCTGAGTGCGCGCAGCGTGGCCGGCGAGGTGTTCCTCCTCCAGCTGGCCGTCGTGGTCCTCCTCGTCGCCGCCGCGGTCGCGGCGCTCGTGGTGCAGGCCAAGAGCGCCGCCATGCTGGACGCCCGGCACCGTACGCTCGCCGCCGCAGGAACGTTCGCGGAGTCTCCGGGGATCGTCGCCGCCCTGCGCAGCGCCCGTCCCAGCGCGGTGCTGCAGCCGAGCGCCGAGGCGGCCCGAAAGATCGCCGGGGTCGACGGCATCAACGTGTACACGCTCGACGGCGTCACCCTCACCCACAGCGACCCGCGGCAGATCGGCAAGCACGTGGTCGGCCCCTTCTCCAAAGCGGCGGCCGGCACGTCCTTCACCGAGACCTTCGAAGGGTCCCTGGGGCAGTCCGTGGTCTCGGTGGTCCCCGTCAAGGACGCCGGGGGCAGGGTCATCGCCATCGTGTCCTCCCCGGTCACGGTCCAGAACGTCCAGGGCATGGTGAACAGGCAGCTGTCGGTCGTGCTCGGCAGCGCAGGCGCGGTGCTCGCGCTGTCCGCGGGGGGCACCGCTCTGGTGAGCCGCCGGCTGCTGCGCCGGACCCACGGCCTGGGACCGGCCGAGATGACGAGGATGTACGAGCACCACGACGCGGTGCTGCACGCGGTCCGGGAGGGCGTGCTGATCGTCGGCGGTGGCGGACGGCTGCTGCTGGCCAATGACGAGGCGCGTCGGCTGCTGGACCTGCCGGCGGACGCGGAAGGGCTCCCCGTCGAGGACCTGGGTTTGGAGGAGGGGATCGCCGAGCGGATCGCATCGGGCCGTTCCGCGACCGACGAGGTGCACATGGCAGCCGATCGGCTGCTGGCGGTGAACATCCGGCCCACCGCCCCCTACGGGTCGGCCGGAACAGTCGTCACGTTGCGCGACACCACAGAGCTGCGGGCGCTGTCCGGCAGGGCCGAGGTGGCCCGCGAGCGGCTGAAGCTGCTCTACGACGCGGGGGTGCGGGTGGGTACGACCCTGGACGTGGAGCGCACCGCGCAGGAACTGGCGGAGGTGGCGGTCCCGCGGTTCGCCGACGTGGTCACGGTCGACCTGCTGGATCCGGTGTTGCGCGGCGAGGAGCCGCCCGACGTGAACACCGAGATGCGCCGCACCGCCGCCGTCGGCCTGCGGGGCGACCACCCGCTCTACCCCGTCGGCAAACTGATCCGGTTCGTTCCCACCAGCCCCATGGCCGTGGGGCTGGCCAGCGGCCGTGCGGTCCTGGAGGCGGACCTGCGCACCTCCCACCGCTGGCGGACGCAGGATCCGGCCAACGCCGTACGGATCCTGGAACGCGGCATCCACTCCATGATCGCCGTTCCGCTGCGGGCCCGGGGCGTCGTACTGGGGATGGCCGGCTACTGGCGGGTGGAGGACTCCCCGCCGTTCGACGAGGAGGACGTGTCCTTCGCCGAGGAGCTGACCGCCCGGGCGGCGCTGTCCGTCGACAATGCCCGCCGGTACACCCGCGAGCACACCGTGGCCGACACGCTGCAGCGCAGTCTGCTGCCCCGGGGCGTACCGGAGCAGTCCGCCGTCGAGGTGGCGCACCGCTATCTGGCGGCGCAGGCCGGGGTGGGCGGTGACTGGTTCGATGTGATCCCGCTGCCCGGTGCCCGGGTGGCGCTGGTGGTCGGCGACGTCGTCGGCCACGGGCTGCACGCCGCCGCCACCATGGGTCGCCTGCGTACCGCCGTGTACAACTTCTCCACCCTCGACCTGCCACCGGACGAGCTGCTGAACCACCTGGACGAGCTGGTCGCCCACATCGACGCCGACGAGCAAGAGTGGCAGGGGATCACCGGAGCCACCTGCCTGTGCGCCGTCTACGATCCCGTCTCGGGGCAGGTGACGGCCGCTACCGCCGGTCACCACGGTCCTGCTCTGGTCGACCCGGGCGGCACCGTGTCCTTCCCCGAGGTGCCGGTTTCCCCACCGCTGGGCCTGGGCGCGGGCGTGCCCCGGGAGACCACGGAGCTGACCCTGCCCGAGGGATCCCTGCTGGCGCTCTTCACCGACGGGCTGATCGAGAGCCGCGACCGCGACCCGGACGCGGGTCTGGCAGCGCTGCGCGACGCCCTGGCCGGGCCCGCCCGTACTCCGGAGGAAACCTGCACCGCAGTGATCGACGCGGTGCTGCCCGCCAGGCCGAGCGACGACGTCGCGCTGCTGGTGGCCCGCACCCGCCGGCTGGACCCCGTACGGATCGCCGAGTGGGACGTGCCCGCCGATCCTGCGGAGGTGTCCCGGGTGCGCAACGCCTGCGCACGTCGGCTGGGGGAATGGGGCCTCGACGACATCGCCTTCACCACGGAACTCATCCTCAGCGAACTGTTGACCAACGCCATCCGCTACGGAACCGAACCCATCCGGGTGAGGCTGCTGCACGACCGCAGCCTGATCTGCGAGGTCTCCGACGGGTCCAGCACCTCCCCGCACCTTCGCCGGGCCGAGGCCACCGACGAGGGCGGCCGCGGCTTGTTCCTCGTCGCGCAGTTCGCCCAACGCTGGGGAACCCGCTACACCGCCCGCGGCAAGATCATTTGGAGCGAGCAGGCACTCCACGACGGAGCCGCACCGCCCGTGACGGTATCGGGGGAGGCGCTCCTGGCCGGGTGGGACGACGAGGCGCTGTGAGGGGGCGCCGGCACGCCGGACGTCCCCGGCACGGCAGGCGCGGGGCGGGCAGCGGACCCCGCCAGCTGGGACTGCGCCAGCTGGGACTGCGCCGGCTGGGACTGCGCCGGCGAGCCCACTGAACGTACGCTGGTTTCGACTGGTACACGACCGCCCGCCATGGAGCCTTCGTGCCCGCACCTCCTCTCCGGACCGCTGCCGTCGCCGTCTGCCTGGCCTGCGCAGCGGCGCCCCTCGGCGCCTGCGGGGACGAGCCCACCGCCGCGCCCAGAGCACCCGCGGTCGCCACCTCCGCCGCGGACGCCGGCGGCACGGCGGCACTGACCGCAGCGGCGAAGAAAGAGGGCACGCTCAACACGATCGCGCTCCCGGGCGACTGGGCCAACTACGGCGCGCTGATCGACGGCTTCGAGAAGAAGTACGGGATCAAGGTCGCGGTCGAGAACCCGGAAGGCACCAGCCAGGACGAGATCAACGCCCTGAAGGAGCACAGGCGCGACGGCCGCGCCCCCGACGTGATCGACGTGGGGGGCTCGTTCGCCCGGTCGGCGGCCAAGCAGGGCCTGCTCGCTCCGTACGAGGTCGCGGCGTGGGACAGCATTCCCGAGGAACAGAAGGACCCACGGGCCCGCTGGTACAACAACTACGGCGGCTACGTCTCGATCGGCTGTGACGCCAAGCGCGTCAAGACCTGCCCCTCGACCTTCGCCGATCTGCGCAAGCCCGAGTACAAGGGCAAGGTCGCGCTCAACGGCAACCCGACCAAGTCCGGCTCCGCCTTCGCCGGCGTGTACGCGGCGGCCCTGGCGAACGGTGGTTCGTTCGACGACATCCAGCCCGGTATCGACTTCTTCGCCGAGCTCAGCAAGAACGGCAACTTCATCCCGGTCGAATCCACCCCGTCCACGATCGAGAAGGGCCAGACCCCGATCAGCATCGACTGGGACTTCCTCAACCTCGGGTACGCCGAGGAATTCCGCAAGAAGGGCGCGGACGTCGACTGGCGGACCGCGATCCCCTTCGACGGCAGCTTCGCGCAGTACTACGCCCACGGCGTGAACAAGGACGCGCCGCACCCGGCGGCGGCCCGTCTGTGGCAGGAGTACGTCTTCAGTCCGGAGGGCCAGAACATCCGGCTCGGCGCCTACGCACGCCCCGTGCTGATGGACGCCATGAAGAAGGACGGCACGCTCGACGAGGCGGCCGCGGAGAACCTGCCGACGGTCGAGGGCACGCCGACGTTCCCGACGGAGGCACAGCGGGAGAAGGCGAAGGAGACCGTGAACCGCAACTGGGCCGAAGCCGTCCCGGGCTGAGGGCCCGGCGCCGCAGCGCCGGCGCACCACCGTACCGTCCGGGTCAGCGGGTGTCGGGGGTGCGCAGGGCCAGGATCGCCATGTCGTCGTGACCGTCGCTGGGGTGGCGATCGGCCAGAGTCCGGACGAAGTCCTGCAGCGGTAGCGCCGCGTGGACGGCGGCGAGTTCGGCCAGCGCGTCCAGGCATTCGTCGACCGGCCGGGCGCGGTGCTCGATGAGTCCGTCGGTGAAGAACACCATCGTGGCCCCCGCGGGCACGGAGGAGAAGTGGTCCGGGCGGTGCTGTTCGGTGCTCACCCCGAGCGGCACGCCGGGCTCCGCCTCCAGGTACTCCGCGCGCCCGTCGGAGGTGACCAGCAGCGGGGGAAGGTGGCCCGCGGTGCTCCAGTGCATCGTCCAGTCCGGTCCCTCGTACTGGATGCGGGCCAGGCAGGCCGTGGTGACGGGGTTGTCGGTGGTGGCTTCCAGGGTCCGGTCGAGCTGCGCGAGGATCCCGCTGGGTGGGGTGCGGCGGTCGTAGAGCAGGGCGCGCAGCATGCTGCGCGTCTGGGCCATGGAGGCTGCCGCCCGCAGGTCGTGGCCGACGACGTCGCCGATGACGGCGACGCAGACGCCGTCGGGCAGCATGACGGCGTCGTACCAGTCCCCGCCGATGTGGTCGGGCTCGGAGGCCGGGCGGTAGACGGCGGCGGAGGCGAGGGGGCGCAGATCGGGCAGCGTCGGCAGGAGGAGGCGCTGGAAGTGTTCGGCGCCGGCGCGGACCTGCCCGAACAGGCGGGCGTTCTCGATCGCGATGCCGACCACTCCGGCCAGTGCGACGACGATCTCTTCGTCGGCGCGGTCGAAGGGTTGGCCGTCGCGCCGCTCGGACAGGTAGAGGTCGCCGTAGATCGTGCCGCGGACCTTGACGGCGGCCCCGAGGAGGGTACGCATGTGCGGGTGGCCGGGAGGGAAGCCCACCGAGGAAGGGTGGGAGGGGATGTCCTCGACCCGCATGGGTTCGGGGTGGCGAATGAGGTGTCCCAGCACGCCCCGGCCGTGCGGGAAGTCGATCCCGGCCAGGTCCGCCCGCTCGGACTCGGACAACCCGGCGGTGATGAACTGGTCGAGGTGGTCACCGGATTCGTGCAGCACGCCCAGCGCTCCGTACCGAGCGCCCACCAGGCCCATGGCAGTGGTGACGATACGGTGCAGCACCTCGGGGAGTTCCAGTTCCTGAGTGATGACCAACACCGCGTCCAGCAGACCTTGCAGCTGGTCCTTGGCCCTGGCCGACTGCCGCAGCTGTTCGTCGATCCGCTCCAGTTCGGCTTCCAGGCGTTGGTTCAGCCCGCGGCTGCGCCGGGGCCGGGGGTGCTCGGAGTGCTCCGCCATCACCGCCGCCCGGCGACCCGTGTCCGCGGTGACCCGGCCGGAGCCGCGCAACGGTCGCGGCGGATCCGCTCGTGGGACCACCTCCGCGAGCGGTGCACCCTGCCCCCTGACACGAGCCGCGATCGACAGGACCCCAGCAGCGTCACACGGCCGTCCCCCCGACCCGTCGATTGCTCCGTGCGCGGCATGTCGCACCCGGGCGGAGACCGTGTGCCCCCGCGGCCGGCGCGTGGGACGGCGCGGGTCATCGCCGTTCGGGGCACGGCGGGTCGAAGGGCAGGTGCGGAACGTACGCGTGCCAGAGCGCGGGTGTCAGCAGGTTCCCCGTCGCCCGGCACACGTAGCCGGTGGCGGTCCCGGTCGACAGCGGCAGGATGCGCACCGTGAGCTCGCCGACGCCGAGGAAGAGGAAGCGGCCGTCCGGAGAGAACGCCACCGCGTTGACGTAACTGAGGATGCCGGTCACGGGCAGTCCGTGGGCCCGCGCCCGGCCGCCGCCGCGAACGTCCCACAGCCGCACGGTGGCGTCGAAACTCCCGCTGGCGAGGGTGCGGCCGTCGGGGCTGAAGGCGAGGGTGTAGACGTTCTGCGTGTGGCCGGTCAGGGGCGGGCCCGTCGAGGTCGGACGGGTGCGGTCGGTGAGGTCCCACAGTCTGATCTTGCCGTCGCCGCCGGGGGCGGCGACGGTGCGGCCGTCGGGGCTGAACACGACCGACGTGAGCGCCTCGGCACTGGCGCGCAGCGGTGCGGCCAGCGCCGTGGGGCGTGCGGGCGTCGAGACGTCCCACAGGTGGAGTGTGCCGTTCCCCGCCGCGGCGGCGAGCGTGCGGCCGTCCTCGCTGATGGCGAGACGGATGATCGGGCCTGCGTGCAGGTCCAGGGGCGCTCCGCGGGGTGCGGGCCGTGACGGATCGGACACGTCCCACAGGTGGACCGTGCCGTCGTTGTTGCCGGCTGCCAGGGTGCGCCCGTCCGGGGTGAACGCGACGCCCCGGAAGTTCGCCTCCGGGTGCTGGAGCGGCTGGCTCAGCGTCCTGGGTCTGGCCGGCACGGTGACGTTCCACAGTTGGACGGTCCGTCCGGCGGCGACGGCCAGGGCGGTGCCGTCGGGGCTGAAGGCGACCCAGTTGACGTAGGGGGTGCGGCCGCGGATCGAGGCGCTGACCGGGCGGGGAGCAGCCGGATCCCTGACGTCCCAGAGGCGGACGGTGTTGTCCTGGGAGCCGGAGGCGAGTAGACGTCCGTCGGGGCTCACGGCCACGGTGTCGACGTAACCGGTGTGTCCGCTGAGGATCGTGCGCGGGACCGTCCAGAGCCGGACGGTGTGGTCCGCGCCCGCACTGGCCAGCACGGTGCCCTCCGGGTCGAAGTCCAGCGCCAGTACGTGTCCGGCGTGGCCCTCCAGGGGTGGTGTCAGGTGCCAGGCCTCCTCCTCCCGGGCCCGCATGTTTTCGAGCCGGATGCTGTTGTCATCGCCGCCGTGGGCCATGAGGTGCCCGCTGCCGGAGAAGGCGACGGTGTTGACGACGTTGTTGCTGTTCCGGTCGGTGAGCGGGGTCGGCCCGGCGGGTCGCGTGACGTCCCACAGGTGGGCCTTCTGGTCGCTCCCGGCCACGGCCAACGTGCGGCCGTCGGGGCTGAAGGCGACGGCCCGGACGTGACCGGGGACTCCGGCCCGGTAGGGGATGCGGTCGGGAGCCCGGCCGAGGGCCGAGGGGCGTCGCCGGTCCGCCACCTGCCACAGCCGTACGGTCGCGTCGTTCCCGCCGGACGCCAGCAGGTTGCCGTCCGGGCTGAAGGCGATCCCGTTCACCTCGCCCGCGGAGCCGCGGAACGGCTTGGTGAAGGGCCGGGGGTGCCCGGGGTCGGTGGTGTCCCACAGGTGGATGCGGCCGGCGTGGCCCGCTGCGGCCAGGGTGTGTCCGTCCGGGCTGAAGACGAGGGTGTTCAGGGCGCCGGCAGCGCCGCGGACGGGAGCACTGCGGGCTGCCGGGTGGAGGGGATCCCGGACGTCCCACAGGTGGACCGTGCCGTCGTCGCCCGTACCGGCGAGGAGGTGTCCGCCGGGGCTGAAGGCGAGCGCCCGCACTGCGCCCCGGGAGCCGCGCAGGGCGGCCCCCAGCTGGGTCGGGGGCCGGGCCGCGGTGTTCCAGAGGCGGATCGTGCCGTCGCTGCCCGCGCTGGCGAGGAGGCGTCCGGCGGGGCTGAAGTCCACGGCGTTCACCCGGTCCGTGTGACCCGTCAGTGTGGTGGCCAGCGGTATGTTCTGGGCGCTCAGCAGGTTGGTTTCCGTCGACGTGGCCGGGGACATCCGGTGGGCCACCAGATCGAGCTGGGCGGCCAACGACGGATCGGTCGGGCGAACCCGGTCGGCCACGGCCCGGATCTGGCCGAGGACCGCCGTGTTGCGTTCGTCTCGTGCCGTGTTGCGCTGGTGGATCGCGAAGACTGCGGAGGCCGTGGCGAGTACGGCCAGCGCAGCGAGTCCGGCGATGACGCCCCGGCGGATCCGGCGCGCGCGGAGCTTCTGCCGTACCGAGGCCGCCAGGAACTCGGACACGACCGGTTCCCGCGTTTGCGTGAGCTCGTCGTCGTCCAGGGTGCGGGCCTCGTCCAGTCTGCCGCCCCGGTACAGCAGGCCCGGGTCACGGCCGGCCTGCTGCCAGGCGGTGGCCGCCTCCTCCAGCCGCTGGCGGACCGTGTACCGGGCGCGGTGGGCGTCGATCCACTGCCGCAGGCGCGGCCAGGCCCGTAGCAGCACCTCGTGGGTGATGGTGACCGTGTCCTCGTCGCGGGTCAGCAGCCGTCCCCGGGTGAACGTCTCGATGGCTTCGGCCGCAGCGACGGCCTGTTCCCCTCGGCCCAGCAGGTCGGCGTACCGCACCGGACGACGGGTGTCCTCGGTGCCGTCGCCGAACGTGACCAGCCGCAGGAACACGGACGGCGCCGTCCGCTGGGCCTGCGGAGGGAGCCGGTCGAAGCAGCGGTCTGCTTCGACCGTCACGCTGTGCGCGATGCCTCCGGTGGACTCGTAACCGTCCACGGTGAGCACGTGTCCCGCCCGGCACAGCCAGGTGGCCCTCAGCGCGTGGGCGAGGAGGGGGAGCCGACCGGTCTCGTAGGCGCCGACCTCGTCCGTGCCCGCGTCCGCGTCACCCGGCCGATGTGCACCGAGGTCACGCAGCAGGACCTGCACGAGCCCCGGTTCGACGTCGAGCCCGACCGCGCGGGCGGGGTGGAGGATCGCCTCCCGCACCCCGGTTCGAGACAGGGGGCCCACGATCACCTGGTTGCGTTCCACGGCGTCGAGGAGCCCCGGATGGCCGGCGCACTGGGTGTAGAAGTCCGAGCGCAGGCCCAGGACGACCGAGACGACGGCCGGTTCGCCGTCGGTGCCCGCATCCGCGATGCGCAGCACGGTGTCCAGGAACCGCCGCCTCTCCCCTTCGTCGGGGCACAGGGTGAACAGTTCCTCCAACTGGTCCACGACCAGCACCATGTGGCATTCCTCGCCGGTCCTGCCGCCGCCCTCCACGAGCGCCCGACGCAGGAGGGCCGGCCGCCACACCGGACCGTCCGGACCGTCGCCGGGCACTTCCCCGCTCCCGCGCACCACCTCCGACAGGAGGCCGCCCAGCGCCGCCATCGGATGCGCAGTGGGGGTCAGCCACAGACGGGGCCACCGCGCCGAGCCCGGCAGGGCGCCCCGGGCGACCTCGGGCAGGAGCCCCGCCCGGAGCAGCGAGGACTTTCCGGCCCCGGAGGGGGCGACGACGACCAGGGCCCCGCCCTCCGCAAGGCCGGCGTCCATCCGGACCAGTAGCTTGGCCACCAGTGCGTCCCGGCCGAAGAACCACTGGGCCTGCTCGGCGCCGAACGCGGCCAGGCCGGGGTAGGGGCATTCCCGGGAGGCCCCGGCGGTCACCACTCGACGGGCTTCACGTATGCCGTCCGCGTAGTGCAGGTGCAGGTCCCGTTCCGACAGGTACAGGTCCCGGCGCGCCTGGTAGATCCTGGCCCGATCCGAGGCGTGGGCTTCCAGGTGGACCTCTTCTGCGTCCGGGGGCCGTCCGTCGGGGGGGTTCATGACCCGGAGACGTTCTGGTCCCGTCCGGCCTGGTACACCCGGCCGTGGCCGGAGGCCTTGGCCCGGAGCTCCTGCCCTCCGGTCCGGACTGTGGTCGCACGGCCCAGCAGCGGGGCGATGTCTTCGTCGACCAGCCGCCGCAGCTCCCCGGCCAAGGCTGCGTCCTCCCACAGCAGATCGGTCAACCGGGCCTCCCAGGCCGCGATGAGGTGCGGTTCCGCGTCCTCGTCACGGCGGGCCGTCAGCAGGCGGTCCCGGGATTGCGCGAGCGCCACGTCCACCCGGTCCGCCTGCTGCGGACGTACGCGACGCCACCAGGCCACGACGGCCGCCCGTACCTGCTGCCAGGCGTCGGTGGTCATCGCCCCCACCAGGGCAGTGGCCGCGGACGCCGCAATCGCATCCATTGCCATCGGACTCACCGCTCTCCCTGTCGTGCCGGTTCGGTGCCGGTGCTCAGGTGACCGCCGACAGGTCGATCCGGAACATTCCGCGGCCGTGCGTCACGCAGACGAGGACCTCGTCCATCCAGAACAGGTCGTCGACCGAGCAGTTGGTCGGGCCCTCGTTGGTCGGCGACCAGCTCGCCCCGGCGTTCTCGCTGGCGAACAGTCCGACCTCGGTGCCGCAGTACAGCAGCTCCGTCCGCCGCGGGTGCACCGCCAGGGCCCGGATCGGAGCGGGAGGCAGCGCGGTGGCGAGGTCGGTCCAGCTCGCGCCGCGGTCCTTGGTCACCCACAGGTTGCCGCGCTCGTACCCTCCGAACGCGACGTAGACGGTGTCCGGGTCCGCCGGATCCACCGTGATGCAGGTGCAGTAGCGCCGCGGGGTCAACGGGTTCGGGCCCGTCGCGCCGACGCGCTGCCAGGTGGGCGTCGGTGCGGTGCCGTTGGCGGTGCGGAAGACCATGCCGTCCTCGTGGCCCACCCATACCGCGTCCGAGTCACCGCGTGCGACCGCGATCGCGCTGATCAGCGTGCCGGCGCCGGGCTTGACCACCTTCCAGGTCGGCCCGTCGGCGCTGGTGTTCGGCTGCTTGGCATCGTCCGTCCGCCACAGGGACACCCCGCCGGCCAGGATCCGGTTCTCGTTGTTGGGATCGAGTACGAACGGTGCGATGAACAGCGCGTTCTCGTTCTTCGCGTCCGTGATGCGGAAGGGCGCCCGCTTCCAGTCCCAGTCACGGGTCCCGAAGTTGAAGAACTGGCCGCTGATGTAGCGGTCGCCCTGGGTGTCGTCGGTCGTGGCGCCATCGGTGTTGCGGTGGATGTTCAGGAAGACGTATTCGCCGTAGAAGACGTCGGGGTCGGTGGGGTCGGAGGCGCACCAGCCGCCGTCGCCGCCGAAGAACTGCCGCCAGTTCTGGCTGCCGAGGGTGGGGTCGAAGACGATCGAGCCGTTGTCCTGCGCACCGCCGATGATCTTCCCGCTGCCGGGGTGGCCCGCTCCCGCGTAGAACTGGGTCACCCCGTAGTTGTTCACCAGTTCGGTCCAGCCGTTCACGAACGGGGGCTCCGGTTCGGTGCCGACGTCCGCCAGGTCGTCCGCCTTGAACACTCCGCCGTCGTTGCCGAAGAACACCGTCCGGTTGGTGAGCCCGTCGTAGGCGGGGTGCGGGACGATGGCGTGCTGGTCGGCGTGGACGGAGCGGGGATCCCACCAGGTGCTGATCTCGGTGAGGTGGTCGCCGCCGTCCGTGCTGCGGTACAGGTTGATGCCGCCGGCCAGCACCAGGTCCGCGTCGGTGGGGTCCCCGGCCCAGATGGTGTTGTCGTACCAGCCCTGCCCGCCCAGGTAGTCCGAGGGGCGACCGTCCGGGGCCAGTGTCTTGCGTTTCCGGTAGTTGGCCCCGCCGTCCTGCGACCGCCAGATCTGGCCGGTGGTCATCTGGACGGACGCGTAGACGACGTCCGGGTCCTGTTCGGCGTACGCGAGCTCGACCCGGCCGGTCCACGGGCCGCCGACGGCCAGGTCCCAGGTGAGACCGCCGTCCCGGCTGAACCAGGCCGCACCGTCCTGGAGCGATCCGGCGACCGCGTTGCTGCTGTCCCGGGGGGCGAACCTGACGTCGCCGAGGGGGTTGTCCAGGACCTGGGTCCAGACGGCCCGTGCGGGATCGGTGCTGCGGAAGAGGCCGGTGGCGGTGGCGGCGAGGACGACTTCCCCGGACTGCGACACGGCGATCCGGCTCACGAACTGGAAGTCCGGGGTCTGGGTGGCTCTGAGGGGGGTCCAGTTGACCGCGTCGGTGGTGGTGAAGATTCCGTTGCCCCTGATGGCGTCGAGGTTCTGGAAGGCCTCGCCGGTTCCCACGTACATCGTCGACGGGTCGGACGGGTCACTCGCGATGCAGGCGCACGCGAGGTTCTCCAGGAAGTCGTCGACCGGGTCCCATTGGATGCCGCCGTCCCGGGTGTGCCACACGCCGCCGCCGGCGCTCACGGCCCACATCCTGTCGGGCTGCGCCGGGTGGATCACGAGGCCGCGCGTGCGCCCACCGATGTTCCCGGGGCCGAGCCACACCCAGTCGGCCCGCCGCAGACCGCTCGTCGGGGCCGGTCGTCCCCCGGTCCTCCGGCCGTTCGGTCCGGTCGGTACGCCCGCGGTCGCCGGTGGCGCCTCACGGCTCAGCAGGGCCTTCGTCTGTTCGTAGGCCGTGCCCAGGGCGTGCGGCCGGACGCTCCCGTCGTCGCTGCGTTCCTGCTTGAGGCGGAAGAGCCCCCGGGCGGTGGGCAGGTCGGGGAAGTCGAGGCGGAGCAGGGCGCGCCGCACCGCGGCTTCGGGCAGGGCTTCCAGGGCCTCGTTCGTCGTTCCCCGGCTCCGGCACAGCAACTGCACCTGCGCCACGCTGATGTTCTTCAACCGGGCGAGCTCTTCGTCCGAGATGGCCATGATGTGCCCCCGATCGGGATGAGAGGGTGCGGGGCGCGGCTAGGGCGGCAGCTTGGGCGCCCGCCGCGGGGACGCGGGGTCCAGTTCCACCTCCCACGAAACGGTGCCGGTGGGGGGATCCACCGCCCTCAGGGCGATGGCCCCGGTACCGGCACGGCGGGTGAGTTCCACGCGCATGCCGCCGATCGTGCTCCGGTCCAACACCTCGGCGGCCGAGCCGGGGTCCGGTCGTGCCTCCGCCTCCGTTGCCGTGTCCGTGTCCGTGTCCGTGTCCGTGTCCGTGTCCGTGTCCGCTGCCGATTCTGCTCCCGGCAGCACTTCCACCCGGGGGACCGCCGGCTCGACCCGCAGGGCGCCGTGCGCCTCGCGCCGGGCTTCCTCCAGGACCCGTGCGCTGGGTGCGGCACCGCCGCGGTACCGGGACCGGGCGACCCAGTGCATCACCACGGCGTCTTCGCCGGTCTCGGTGCGCAGGGTGAAGTCGCGGGTGTCGTTGAGGGTGCAACGAGCCCAGGGCGGCAACTCGACCGGCTCCGCCGTCCAGCGGTCCGCCCCGGTCGCGGCGTCGAGCACGACGACCACCAGCATCGGCAACGGGCTGATCCGCAGGGCCACGACCGAGCCGGCGGCCAGGGCGCACGGCCGCAGAGCGGGCCCGTGGCGCCACAGGAGCTCGCCGCTCTCCAGGTCCAATGCCATCAGAGCGCCTTCGCTGTCGTGCACGACGGCTTGCCGGCCGCGCGCATCGACCACGCCGCGCGGGACTCTTGCCATCCGGCCCCCAGGTGGGACACCAAGGAACGGGTCGCGGGACGGGCGCGTACGGACCTTCCACGGAGGGAGACGTCCGGCGCCGGTCGTGGGCCGCAACTCCCTTTCATCGTCCCTCCGCCCGAGGGGTGCGGCAACCGGCACCCTTCTCCGGGTCTGCCGAGCCGAGGAAAGCGGAGGGGAAGGGGGAAGGCGGAAGGCGGAAGGCGGAAAAGCAAAAGGCAAGGAGGTTGCCCACTCCTTGCCACTCTCAACGTATAGCGCACTGGGGGCCTTGCGGCAAGACCCTGGTCGTGCTGCAAAATCTCCGACCGACGCCGGAACCTGCCGAAAAGCAGGATCCGCGGAGTGCGTGCCGTTGAGGCACGCAGCGTTGCCGAATGGGGGATTTCATGTTCGATGTGATCATTGCCGGTGGTGGACCGACCGGCCTGATGCTGGCCGCCGAATTGCGACTGCACGGCGTACGCGTGGTCGTACTGGAGAGGGACACGGAGCCGACCCGGGTGGTCCGTGCGCTCGGCCTGCATGCGCGCAGCGTCGAGGTACTGGACCAGCGCGGTCTGCTGGAGCGGTTCCTTCCCCTGGGGCAGCGGTTCGCGGTCGGTGGCTTCTTCGCCGGCATCGACAGGCCGTGGCCCGCCGATCTGGACACCGCGCACTCGTACGTCCTCGCGATCCAGCAGCCCGTCACCGACCGGCTGCTGACCGAGCGCGCCGTCGAGCTCGGCGTCGAGATCCGGCGCGGCCGGGCACTGGTCGGGCTGAGCCAGGACGGGGAAGGGGTGACCGCCGAGCTGGCCGACGGCAGTCGGCTGCGCTCGCGCTACCTCGTCGGCTGCGACGGCGGCCGCAGCACCGTGCGCAAGTTGCTCGGTGTCGGCTTCCCCGGCGAGCCGGCCAGGTCCGAGACCCTGCTGGGCGAGATGGAGGTGGCCGTGCCGCAGGAGACGCTGATCGCCTCGGTGGCCGAGGTCCGCAAGACCCAGGTCCGGTTCGGCGCCGTGCCCCTCGGCGAGGGAGTGTACCGCCTGGTCGTGCCTGCCGAGGGGGTGTCCGAGGACCGCACGGTCCCGCCGACCTTGGAGGAGTTCAAACAGCGGCTGCGGGTGTTCGCAGGCACCGACTTCGGTGTGCATTCGCCGCGTTGGCTCTCCCGCTTCGGCGATGCGACCCGGCAGGCCGAGCGCTACCGGGTGGGCCGGGTGCTGCTGGCGGGCGATGCGGCGCACGTCCACCCACCGGCCGGCGGCCAGGGGCTCAACCTGGGCCTCCAGGACGCGTTCAACCTGGGCTGGAAGCTGGCCGCGGAGGTGGGCGGTTGGGCGCCGGAGGGGCTGCTGGACAGTTACCAGGCGGAACGGCACCCGGTGGCCGCCGACGTGCTGGCCAACACCCGTGCGCAGATGGAGCTGATGTCCACCGAGCCCGGCCCGCAGGCCGTGCGTCGGCTGCTGACGGAACTGATGGCCTTCGAGGAGGTGAACCGGCACCTGATCGAGAAGATCACCGCGATCGGGGTCCGCTACGACTTCGGCGACGGACACGACCTGATCGGCCGGCGGCTGCGGGACCTGACCCTGAAGCGGGGGCGCCTCTACGAGCTGATGCACCGCGGCCGCGGGCTGTTGCTCGACCAGACGGGCCGGCTCTCGGTGGCGGGCTGGGAGGACCGGGTCGACCACGTGGTCGACGTCAGCGAGGAACTGGACGTGCCTGCGGTACTGCTGCGGCCCGACGGCCACGTGGCGTGGGTCGGCGAGGACCAGCAGGACCTGCTCGGCCGGCTGCCCACGTGGTTCGGCACCGCCGCCGGCTGAGCGCGCGCCCGGGCCGGCGCCGTGCAGCCGACGGCCCGGCCGTGATGCGGAACGTCTGCGACGGGCGGGGCGCTGCCCGGCGCAACGGCGGTGCGTACGTCCGGGACGCCCCCTCCGGGGGTCGTCCCGGGCGGGGACCCGTCAGAAGTCGGCGTGGACGCGGGCGTCGGCCCGACCCACTGATTCGAGTCCGTACGTGCGGCAGTAGAGGCTGCGGATGTACTCGATGTCGCGGTCGCGGGCGCGGGATTCGGCGACCGGGTAGAGGACGGTGAGTTCGTAGGACTTCTCGCGGTTGATGTCGCCGTCCTTGTCGCGCCACTGGCCCCGGGCCTCTTGAAGGGTGAGGCCGGAAGGGAAGCGAGGAGTGATCACGTCCGCGACGAACTTCATGAACTCCTCGTCGGGAATGGGCGGTTGGCCGCCGTGCCGGCCCGTTCCGAAGTAGAGGTGGGTCGAGACGTACGCAAGGCCGCGTTCCGCGCCGGCCGCCTCCTGGCGTGCGGCCGGGGCGGCGTACGGGACCTGGCTGCCGGAGGCGACGAAGAACGCGGCCGAGACGAGCACGGCGACGGCCGCGGACATCGGTATCCGGATCTGGCGCATGAACGGGGTTCCTATCTGTCTGGTGGGGGTGTGGGGGTGGTGCGGCGCGGGCCGGCGGGCAGCACGGCCCGGAGGTGGACGGCCGCGTCCCGCAGGCTCGGGGGGACCCCGGGGGCGTGGCAGAGGACCGCGGCCGTCCGGCCGAGGGTTTCGGTGGTGCGGGCCGAGCCGATGCCGGCGGCCCGGGGGGCGAGGCCGGCGATCAGCTGCTCGGCCTCGTGCCAGGCGCCGGCGCCGGCCAGCGCGGACAGCAGCTGCGCCGTGAACAGGTGCCGGTACGAGGGGCCGGGCGCGGTCGCCGCCCGCTGCAGCAGCGGGATGGCGCGGTCCCAGCGGCCCAGCCTGGCCAGCACCCAGCCGTGGTGGCCGATCAGCTCGGTCTCGTCGATCCACCAGGCCCAGTGCGGGTCGTGGCGGGAGACCCCGTCGAGGAAGCGGCTGCGGGCCCGGTCGATGAGGCCCAGTGGTTCACGGCGGGCCCCCAGCAGTGCAGTGGCGTGGGCCCGGCGGATCAGGGTCAGGCTGTGCACCCGGGCGGGCAGCGGGTGCACGCCGGGCACCCGGGAGACGGTGTCGAGGGCGGCTCGGGCCCGGCCGGTGTGGGTCTGGAGCATGGCGTGGTTGAGGTGGACGAGGCGGGCGGTCCAGTGGTCCCCGGCGAGGTGGGCGAGGTGCAGTGCCCGCCGGTTGGCGGCGTGGGCGGGCGCGTGGCGGCCGGCGTCGAAGAGGATCCAGCCGATGACCTCGCACAGTTCGGCGAGGGCGGCCAGCCGGTCACGGTCGCGGCGCCGGGCGGGCAGACTGCCGGGGTCGGCGGTGAGTTCGGGGAATTCGCGTACGGCGGCCCGGGCGGCGGGGACCGCGGCCGCAGCGCCGTGCTCCGCGTCCAGGGCCACGAGCCGCTCGACCGCACGGAGGGCGGCGCGGGTCACCGGGCCACGGTCCGCGAACCGGTGCCGGCGCCCGGGCCGGAGCCGTCCCCCGTGCGGGCGCGGAGCGCGCCGGTCCTGCCGAGCGCGCGGAAGGCGGCGGCCACGTCGGTCAGCCGGGCGACCTCGGCGCGGAAGTCCTCGTACGGGGGCCGGGCCGGGAGGTCGGAGGGCTCGGACGGCTCGGTCCGCGGGGTGGGTGCGACGGCCGCGCCGTCCATGGCGGCCCGCAGTTGCAGGGCCTCGCCGAGGGGGGTGGTCGGGTCCTCGGGCAGGCCGAGGGCGCGGGCGGCCCGGGTGAACTCGGTCTGGGAGAGGCAGGCGCGCAGCATGAGTTGGCCGTCGCGGATCTCGACCACGCGGCGGTAGAGGCTGTAATGCGGGTCTCGGGGCGGCAGGAGGTCGCGCGGCCAGGAGCGGGGCGGGTCGAGGGCGATGTCGGGTGTGGCCCGGTGCAGGGCCTGCCACAGGGGCCGGAGCCGCAGGTAGGCGCGGTAGCTGCGGATCCAGGCGCGGCCGCGGGTGAGCTGGATGCCCCAGGAGGGGATGGTCCAGCCGGTGACCTGGAGCAGGGCGCCGACGCTGCCGCAGGTCCACTGCACGGGGTCGAGGGCGGCTCCGTCGAAGTGCAGCCGGGTGCCGGCGATCTGGATGCCGCGGGTGACGCAGTAGACCAGGATGAGGCCGGCGCCGACGGTGACCGTGCGCATGCCGACGACGAGCCACTGGCGGTTGGCGACCCGGGTGAAGCGCAGGGACAGCCGTACCGTCTCCCACTGTCCGATGGCGCAGATCAGCAGGTAGCCGGACATGTAGAGGGCGTATCCGCCGTCCTGGATGCTGAGCAGGATCGTCGAGGTGGCCGTCTCGGACTTGGCGACCGGGCCGACGTGGAAGGAGGCGGTGATGAGGGCGGCGAGTGCCGCGGCGTAGAACAGCACCCGGCGCCGGCTCCGGCGGCGGGCCTCGGCGGGCGGCGCCGACCAGTGGACGAGCACGACCTGCTGGGCGGCGGTGAGGACCACGACCGCGACCTGGGTGATGAGGGAGGTGATGTTCGGCAGGCCGAGTAAGGCGGAGATCTTCAGCCGGATCAGGTCCAGGTCGACGAGGAAGCTGATGCCGGAGCAGAGGAAGTAGACGCACAGCGCCCACAGGGCGGTGTCGCGGGGCCGGCGCCGCAGGTCGGGCAGCCGGTAGGCGAACGCGGCGAGGCCGACGAAGGTGCAGATCCACGCCAGGGCCGTGTAGAGCGCCGTCACGACTGGTCCGTGCGGCCGAGGCCGAGTTCGATCCGCGCCACGACGTCGGCGGCTTCGGCGGGAGCGCTCCAGGCGGGCTCCACCCAGCGCTGGCTGGCGCGGGACAGCAGCAGCGACGCCAGGGTCTCCGCCTCCTGTTCCTCGTCGTCGCTGTAGCGGGAACGCTTCAGCAGGCCGCGCACTTCCGCCGGGTCGACGCCGGTCAGCAGCCGGCTCGAATCTCCTTGGCTCAGCTGTACGGGGCCCTGGTGGTCGAAAGCGATGTGGGCGAGTTCGTGGGCGATGATGTGTTCCTTGTGCGCCGGGGAGGCCGACTTCTCGAAGGCGACGATGTCGAATTCGTCCAGCTTCAGCCAGATGCCGAACAGATGGCGGTCCGGGAATGAAGTGGGAACCAGATGGATCGGGCGTCCGCGCCGTGCGCACAAATACCGGTGGAGTTCGTCGATGCCGAATCCCTGCTCCATGCCCCACTCCGCGATCCGCGCCTCGCACGTGCGGCGGACCTGCTTGAGCCGGCGTCTGAGCAGTCTGCCCTCCGAGTCCGGTAAGCCTGCGCCAGGTATCTTCATCCCCATCTCCGAGCAGACGACGCGACCATAATGCCACAGCGGCAACTCGCCTCCGTGCGGGGCGAGTTCGATTCGGCCACGGGAACTTCGGGCGGTACGGGCGGAATTCCCACCCCCCTGTGCCGGATTTCCGGCACGGGGACAGTACGTCCGACAAAAGCCCGGCGGGTCCGCCGAGGCGGCAGGGGTGGCGGCGACGCCGGCGGCGGGCCGGGCGCAGGCACCCACGGTCGGACGGATCGGCCGGATTGGCCGGATCACCGCGGACGGTGCGCGGCGGACACCCGGCAACTACCGGCGAATTCCCGGGCGGGTGTCGCGTACGTGCGGGGCGGACGGGGACCGCAGGAGCCCCACCGCATTGCCCGGGGCAGGCGTTGTGCGTTACCGTACACATCGATTATACGGTGCCGTATAGAAGGGGGTGCGTCCGTGCCGGGACGTACGAGGACCGCCCACGGCGGGAAGCGGCTGGTCCGCTGGGCGAGCGGGATCCTGATCGGGTTGGGGGTGGGGCACCTGTCCCTGCTGGCGTTCGCCGCCCGGGAGGACATCGCCGGGTGGGCCGACCGGGGCGTCTGGGCGGCCGTTCCGCTCGCCCTCACGGACGGGGCTGCCGACCCGACGGTGGAGTCCCTGCAGAACGGGGTCACCTTCTGGGCCGGTCCGGGGAGCTTCGCCGTGCCCCTGGTCCTCCTGGGCTGCCTGATGTGGCACCTGGCCGGGCGCGGGGTGGCGGTGCCCGCCGGGATCGGCTGGGGCCTCGCCGCCTGGTGCACCGTGGGCGGCGTCCTCCTGGTGCCGTCCCCCTACTTCGCCGGGACGGTGGCCGGGGCGCTCGTCGTCCTCGCGGCACGGCGCGGGGTGGACCGGCCGGAGACCCGCCCGGACTCCGTCCCGGGCTGACCCGAGGGGTGAGCCCGGGGCGGGCGGCGGCGCGTCGTCGGGGTGCACGGGGCGACCTGCGCGGAGGATGGGGCCCCCGAGCGGCTGGAGGTGCCGTGGAGATCAGCGAAGGGACCGTGCCCTTCAGGGGCCGACGCACCTGGTACCGGATCGCCGGCCCCTGGCCCGCCGACCCGGGCCGGCCGCCGCTGTTGGTGCTGCACGGCGGCCCCGGGCTACCGCACGGCTACCTCACCGACCTGGACGACATGACCTCCTCCGGCCGCACCGTCGTCTACTACGACCAGACGGGCTGCGGGCGGTCGGACCCCCTCGACGACCCGGCCGAGTGGAACCCGGAGACCTTCACCGAGGAGGTCGACGCCGTCCGCGGGGGGATCGGGCTCGACCGGGTCCACCTCTTCGGCCACTCCTGGGGCGGCATGCTGGCCCTCCAGTACGCACTCCGGCGCCCGCCGGGGCTGGCGAGCCTGACCCTCGCCGGGACCAGCGCGAGCGTCCCGCTGCTCGCCTCGGAAGTACGGCGCCTGATGGACCGCCTGCCGGCCGGGGTGCGCGAGACCCTCGCCCGTCACGAGGCCGCCGGAACCACCGACAGCCCGGAGTACGAGGAGGCGGCGGGCGCCTTCTTCCGGCTGTGGATCTGCCGCATCACGCCGCTCCCGGAGCATGTGGCGCAGGCCGCCGCCGCCGTCAACACGGAGCTGTACCGGGCCATGTTCGGCGCCGAGTGGAACGTCACGGGGACGCTCAAGGACTGGGACGTCACCGCACGCCTCGGCGAGCTCGACCTTCCGGTGCTGGTCACGACGGGCCGGTACGACGAGATCACACCGGCGGCCGTGCAGCCCCTGGTGGAGGGGATCCGCGGGGCCCAGTGGATGGTCTTCGAGGAGAGCGCGCACCTGTCGATGGTCGAGGAGCCCGAGCGGTACCGGGCCGGGTTGGACTCGTTCCTCTCCCGCGTGGAGAGCGACGCACAGCACCCGTAGGCGGGACCACCAGCGCAGCGCGTGACCGGCCGCGGGGCGGCCTGCTCAGGGGGACGGGTGACCCGCATGCGGGGCGGAACCCTGGGCGGACCCTTGGCCGGGGCTCTCGGCGGGCCCCGGCGTGGAGCCGGCGCCGTGGGCGGCGCCGGATTCGAGGGTGCCGCCCAGCCGGTCGCGCAGGGGGCCGAGGGCCTCGGGGGTGGCGGCCGTGACCACCCAGCGGGGTCCGACGAGGTAGGTGCCCCCGTACACGCGGGCCTCCGTCAGCCAGGCGCTGCGGCCCTCCTCGGTGGAGAAGGTGGCCATCCGGTAGGCCTGCGGGCCCGTGCCGCACGCCCCCTCGCGGATCTCCTCCGCATCGACCGTGATCTCGGGGGTGCAGCCGAGTACGGCGGCGATGTCCTGGAAGGAGTCGGGGCGGGCGGCCGGACTCGCGGACGGTGCCGTGGACGCGCCGGCGGCGGGACCGGAACCCTGCGGGACGGCCGTGCCCCCGCCGGCGCAGCCCCCGCACAGGAGCAGCACCGGCAGGACGGCGCAGGCGGCGAGGTGGCGGAAGGTCGGGGGCACGGCTGCCTCACAGGGTTCTGGTGGGGGGCGGGGGACTACCGGGGCGCCGTCAGGCGGCCTTCTTGCCGGTCTCGGTGACGGCGAACCACAGGTTCTGCTTCTTGTGGCCGTTCGTCTGGCCGGGCTCGGTGTCCCCGGTGAAGGTGTAAACGGGCCAGCAGTCGATCGTCAGCTGCTCGCTCCCGTCCGGCCGCTTGACCGTCCCGATGAGTTCGGGCTTGATACCGGTCGTCTTCGTCTTGTCGACGGGCGCGGCCGGCTTCCAGGTGTCCGTGCAGGAGCCGACGCATCCGATCTTCATGGGCCACGCACTGTCCTTGTCGAAGCGGTAGAGCGTTCGCCACTGCCCGTCCACGAGAATCTTTCCGAGTTTTTCGTTCGCCGCCACGGAGAGCTCCGTTTCCGTCTTGCCCGGCTGGTCGCCGGAGCCGGACCCGTACCCGGACCCGTATCCGGATCCCATTCCCGAGCCCGTTCCCGACCCCATTTCCATTCCGGAACCCCCTGCCTTCTGTTTCTTGTCGACCGCCTTCTTGCCGTCCGGCGCCAGTGCGTGCCACGTGCCTCCGACGCCTTCGCCGTTCGCCTCACCCGCTTTCGTGTCCTTGGCGTACCGGTAGACCGGCCAGCCCGCCAGGGTGAGCTGCTTGGTGCCGTCGGTGCGGGTCACTGCCCCGAGGAGCCCCGCCTCGATGCCGGCCGAAGCCGACGCGTCGTCCGCGGGGACCGGGGGCCATGCGGTGGCGCAGTCCCCGTCGCAGGTGGACTTGGGGGGCTGCGGGGTGTCCTTGTCGAAGCGGTAGAGGGTGGCGCCGGCGCTGTCGGTGACCACGCTGCCGACGTTCGCGATCTCCCGTACGGCGAGCTGGCCCGCCGCCCCGCCCTTGCCGGCAGCGGCATCCGCCCCGGCGCCCGAGCCGCTCAACTGCCCGGGGTTCGCCCCGTACCCGCCCGTCCCGTTTCCAGAGCCGTACGTGTCCGCCAAGGCCTTTCCCGCGCCCGCGGGCTGTACGGAATTCCCGCCGCTCGCGGCGTTTCCGCCGCTGCCGCAGCCGGCCGCCAGCAACAGGACGGCGGCCACTGAACCGGCAGTTGTCACGCGGCGCATCTTCTTCACGGTCACTCCTTCGGGTTGGTCCCGGGGGCGTTGCCTTGCTGAGTAATTCATAAACCTTGCGGGGGTCATGGAATTGAAATGACCTGGAATTTATCAGATCCCGCTAATCGCTGAACTCCGGTCGACGGAGCACCGGTTGTGGCGGACTCATTCCTGGATGCGCAGCGCGAGCGCGGGGCAGCGGCGCACCGCCCGCGCGGCCTTCGGTCGCAGGCGACCCGGGAGCGGCATGACGGCCTGGGCCGGGTAGCCGTCGACGTCGAGGCGCACGACCTCCGGCAGGAGGTCGACGCACAGGCCGTGACCCCTGCACAGGGTCCAGTCCACGACGAGCTGTTCGGGGCTCTCGTCGTCGTCGGGCAGCGCCAGGCACCCGACGACACGGCGTCCGCAGCCGCTGCCGAGGGCGTGGTCGCGCAGTTCGTCGGGGAAGGTGGCGAGCGCGGAGGCGACGAAGTTCGCGGTGCCGTCCGGATGGCTGCAGGCGCCGCGCTTGCGCACCGCCTGCATGCGCAGCTCGATCGCGTCCAAGGCGGCGCGACCTCCCCCGGTGGCCACGTCCTCCAGGGCCGAGGCGAGCGAGGGCAGCCCCCGGAAGCACGGCCCGCACTGGCCGGCGGTTTCGTCGGCCATCCAGCGGGCCACCCGGGCGATCTCCCCCGCCGGGCAGGTGTCCTCCGGCAGGGGCAGCACCGCCCCGGCCCCGAGGACGGCCTTGACCGTGGCCAGGGACTGCCGTGACAGCAACACGTTCCGGGCCGCCTGGGCGCTCAGCCACCGGCCGTGGTAGCCGCCGATCAGGACGCCCTGGCCGGGTGAGGAGCCGCACAGCTCCAGGACGTACGCGAGCGAGGTCCCGAGCGGCACTTCGAGGACCGTGTTGCCGGCAACCGTGAGCAGGGTCGTGCCCGGCTCGGTCGGGAGGCCTGCGGTGCGGTAGCCGCCGGCGCCCATCCGGGCGGCGATGGCGAGTTGGGCGTAGGTCTCGGTGTTGGACAGCAGGGTCGGCAGGCCCCCGAGGCCCCGGTCGCTGGTCCGTACCTTCTGCCCGGACGGGAGCGTGGGGCCGCCCTCGATGCCGTTGATCATGGACGTGCCCTCGCCGGTGACGAAGCGCTCGGGCAGCATGGCGACCCGCACCAGGCCCCCCGCCCCCCGTTCGGCGATGGCGGTGCGCACGGACCGCTCGACGTCCTCCCGGGTCACGCCGAAGACGACGTCCTCGGCGCCGATGGCCGAGGCGGCGAGCAGGGCTCCGTCGATGACCAGGTGCGGGGAGTTGAGCAGGATGGCCTTGTCCTTGAGGCAACTGGGCTCGCCCTCGCTGCCGTTGATGACGAGGGCGGTGCGGCCGTCGCGCGCGCGGGCGCTGCGCATGACGGCGCGCATCTTGCGCGCGAACGGGAATCCCGCTCCCCCGCGGCCGCGCAGGTCGATGTCCTCGGCGAGCTCCACGAGTCCCTCCGGCCCGTACGAGGGCACGGGCCCGTGTACGGCGAGGTGGTCTTCCCGGTCCAGGCGCGGGAGGGCGTCGAGCCCTGCGAGCACCCGGGGCTGGCCCACGCAGCCGAGGGCCGGGGTCACCGTCACGACGGCCTCCGTGCGCCGCCCGCGGGCCGGCCGCCGGGCCGGTCGGTGGAGACGTCGAGCCGGCTGGTGACGAACGCCGAGCCCGCACCGTACGGCGGGCTCGCGGGGACGGGTGACAGGGGCGGCCGTTGCGGGGGAACCGTCCGTGCGGTGGCGGAGGTGAACAACGGGTCCTGGAGCGGCTCGGCGTAGGAGCCGGGGTACGCGCCCACGGGCGGGTCGGCGAGCGGGCCGGGCCGCGGGTCGGCGGTGCTGCCGTCCGCCTGCCGCGCGAGCCGTGCGGTCAGGCGCTCGGCGGCCCACTCCGCGGGCCGCCGCAGGAACCGGTCGCCCGACCGCGGCCGGTCCGGTCCGGCGCCGCCCCGGCCTGCGGCCTGCGCCTGTGCGGCGACCGGCCTGTCGCGTTCCGCGCGCAGCCTCCTGCGGAGCCGTACGAGGAGCACCGAGGCGACCCCGACGATGCACATCCCGTACGCGACGGTGACCCAGCCGCTCGCGGCGCGGCCGGACTGGAGGCCGTGCACCAGCGACGCGCCCCAGGCCGGGTAGGCGCCGACGTGCAGGGCCCGCCACCACAGGGAGCGCCCTTTGGTGGCGAACGCGCTGCGGACCGCGCCGGAGACGGCGACGCTGACGAAGAAGTAGCCGGCCAGGCTTCCGAGTCCGATCAGTACGGGCTGGTCCTGGTCCGTGAAGGGAATGATGGCGTTGACGACGCCGGTCCGCGACTCGGCGATCTTGATCCAGATGTGCAGGGCGAGGAAGCCGAGTCCGGAGACGGCGAGCCCGCGGTGCACGCCCTGGGCGACGATCCTGAGCCCGGAGGTGAACAGGAGGCGGTCGGTGGCGGCGAGGCCCCACAGGACCGCCGAGGTGAGGGAGACGAGCGAGAGGACGCCCGCCCCGTAGTCGAGGAAGTCCCACAGGTTGGTGAGCGCGCCGGCCCGGGCGGCCACTCCCAGGACGAGCAGGGCGGCGAGGGCGACGGCGGCCAGGGCGGCGGGGTGCAGGCCTCCGGCCGCGGACAGCATGAGCGGACGGCGCACGGCCCGCCGGCCGGCGGCTGCGGCCGCATCGGCACGGCGTCTGGTGCTGCGGGCCCGGTGAGAGCGGGGCGCGCGGGTCTGGGACAGGGGCATCGGGTTCTCCCATACGCCCGGGCCCGAGGCTCTCCACTTCGCACTCGGCGCCCGGGGTAGTCGACGGAACTGCTCCGCGGCGGGCCGGAGATGAGGTCCGCGCCGGCCGGGAGCGGGGGCCGGAGTGCAGAAGCATCGTGGACCTTCGCAACGCCTCCACAGGATTTATCGAATCGTGACAAGTTCTCGTGCGTGTGGCATCGTCCTGGCGATCAGCCCCGGAAGATTCCGTTCCAACGGTGTGGTGGGAACCGGGATGACGCCTTGTCCGCCACCACACCTCCCCGTCGGCAAAATCGAGGCAAAGCCGCGGGACCGCAAGTGGTTGACCCTCTCTTGGAGGGTGTACGAGGAGCTCAACTCCCCTGTCTGCACAGGAGCCGACGAGGGACGGGGGCTGCTCGACGGGCCTGCCACACCCCCATGGGACGGGCCGTACCCCGGCATGAACGAGGTAACAATGTGCGAACTGCTGAACCGTATCTGGGCCCGCCCCCGCGGCGAGTGGACCCGGGTCCTGCGCAGGGAACTGCCCGCGCTGGCGTCCGGGATGGTGGAGGAGCTGAGGGACGGGATCCCCGGCTTCGCAGCACTGGTCGACGACCTCGACGACGAGGTGGTCAGAGCGCAGTTCGAGGCGGCCTTGCTCACCGCACTCGGATACCGCGAGCCGGTGACACAGGATCAAGCTCCGCGGGCGGAACACGACACCGCGCCCGACCAGCGGCCCGGAGCGGCCCGGGGTGCGGGCGCGTACGACGCCGCCGGGCATCCGGACCTCGATGACGACGGCCCCGTGGCCGGCGACGAGTACGAAGACCCGGACGCGGACCGGTACGCGGACCCGGACGAGGGCCTGCTGGGCGAGATCCGCGGCCGGATTCCGCAACAGAGCCGCAGGAGGGCCTCGGCCCCGCTGACCGTCGTGTCCTCCGACGGCACGGGCAGTAGCTCCGAACGGGCGCGGCGCGAGCTGTTTTCCGCCCTCACGTCTGACATGCCCATGGCTGAAATCGCCCTGTCGGAGCTGGCCCGCGCCGCCGGCTGGCCCCTGCCCCCCGAGATACGCGCCATCGCCCTCACCACGCCGGGCGAGGCGCAGCAGCTCGCGGCCGCCCTGGACGACGCACTCGCCGGCATGGTCGGAGGCCAGCCGTGCCTGCTCGTCCCCAGCCCGGAGGACCCGGAGGCCCGCACCGCCCTGGAGGCCCTGCTGCGGGGTCGGTTCGCCGCCGTCGGCCACCCCGTCGTCCCCCGCGACACCTACCACTCCCTGCGCTGGGCCCTGCGGCTGCTGGCGCTCACCCCGAGCCGCCCCGGCATGGACGGGCGGCCCCTCTTCGTCGACGACCACCTGTCCACCCTGCTCCTCCTGCAGGACGAGCCGCTGGCGCACGCACTGGCCGCGCGCTGGCTGCGGCCGCTGGCCAATCTGACACCCCGACAGAGCGAGCGGCTCGAAGTGACCCTGCTCGCCTGGCTGGAGGGCGGCGGAGCACCCGAGGCCGCGAAGGCGCTGAGCGTGCACCCGCAGACCGTGCGCTACCGCATGCGTCAGCTGGAGAAGCTCTTCGGCCCCGGACTGCGCGACCCCCGCACCCGCTTCGAGCTGGAGATGGCACTGCGCAGCCGCCGCCTCATGGCCCAGGTGCGGCGCCAGTACTCGCGGGTGGGACGCAAGGCCCGCGCCGCCGCGACCGACTTCCGTCCCCTGGGTGTGGGGCGCATGGCCCGCGTGAACGGCCTGTAGCGGCCGCGGCCGTGCCCGGGGCGGAACCTCCTCCCCCGCGCCCCGCGCACGGCCCGGCCCCGCGCCCCCCTTCGGCCCCGGCCCCCTCACCGCCCACGCGGCGCGGGGGGCCGGGGCCGCGGCGTCTCAGCCGCCGGCCGGCACGGGCGGAGCAGCGGGGCACAGCGCGGCATGCAGGTCGAGGAGTTCGGCGTACGCCCGCGCACAGGACCGGCACACCGCCAGGTGGCGGGTCAGGTCCCGGCCGCGGGTCGTCCCCCGGCGCCGGACGGCCGCCCCGAGCACACTCCCGTACCGGCGGCAGCGGGCGTCGGCGACGCCGGTGTCGAGATGGGCCCGCAGGTACGCCTCGCGCAGTCCTTCCCGTGCCCGGAAGGCCAGGGAGGTCACGGCGCTCGGGGTGATGCCCAGCAGCAGGGGGACGGGGTGCGGGCAGTCGTCCTCCACGAGGGTGTGCCACAGCACGGCCTTCCACCGCTCGGGCAGCGTGTGGAAGGAGCGGGCGACGAGCCGGCGGTCCTCGCGCTCCAGCAGCCGGCGCTGCGGGTCGTCCCCGCCCGGCCCCGGCGGGCACCACGGCTCGACGTCGGGTGTCAGGACGGTCCGCCCGGCCCCGGCCCGCCACTCGATGGCCGTGTGGCGGACCACCGCCAGCAGGTACGGGCGCCAGTGGTCGCGCGGTCCGGCGCCCGAGCGGACGGCCTGGAGGGTGCGGATGAAGGCCTCGGATGCGAGGTCCTCGGCGTCCTGCGGGGCGCGGCAGCAGCGGCGCGCACAGGCGAGGGCGACGGCACCGTGCCGCCGGTGGAGGAGCTCGCAGACCTCGGGGGCGCGCGTGCCGGACGCGTACGCCTGCCGGAGCCGCCGGATCAGGTCCCCGTCGGACGGCTCGCACCGCCCGGCCGCGGGGTCGCCGGGACGGAGCTCGGCGTCAAACCCGGATACGGCCCCGGCCTCGAACCCGGACTCGGACTCGGCCTCGGACTCGGCCTCGGGCTGGGACTCGGGCTGGGACTCGGACCCGGACTCGGGCTCGGACTCGGGCTGGGACTCGGACTCGGACTCGGGCTCGGACTCGGGCTCGGGCTCGGACTCAGGCTGGCACGGGGGTATGGACCCGGCCCCGGGCTCGGATACGGCCCCGGGGCCGGAGGGGGTGCCGGGTACCGAACCGGATCCGGACCGGCGCGCTAACCGGGGTGGGGATCCGGATTCGGCAGCGGATTGGCGGGCGGAAAGCGAAACGGGCCCCTCCGTGCGGTACGGACGGGCCGGGGGACGGCGGGAGCCGGACATGCGGGCACTCCTGGGTGTGTTCCAGGGGCCCTCGGGCCCCTGCGGGCGACGGCACGAGCACGTGCGCGGTGCCGGCCCGAAGTCGGCTTCGGGCCGGCACCGCTCTCGGGGCGACGCAAGGGGAGGGGGAGGGGGTGTGCGCCGCCTCCGAGGGACCGGGGATCAGCGGCAGGCGCGCCCCTCGTTGATGCAGCCCACCGCGCGCCGCATCAGGCCGTCCGACATCACGTTGATGAAGTCGCCGTGGTCGGTCGCCGGCTTGTGCAACTGCTCGGGGAAGCTGTCCACGGCGAAGCGCGAACCGGCCGGCACGCTGTACACGATGCGCTGCACCAGCTGCGGAATGGCCTTGAAGCCGGGCTTGCAGGAGCCGTCCTTCTTCGCGAAGTCCACGTGGGTGCGGTGGTTGGCGCTGTCGATGTTCTTCCCGTCCCAGCAGCTCTGGAAGTTGAACGTCCGGACCACGTCACTGCCCTTGGGGCACACCGGGTACTTGTCCTTCAGCTGGCGGTTCTCGAAGCCGGTGCAGCTCCACGAGGCGTTGGCGTTGCCGTTGCCGTTGGTCAGGGCCTTGGCGTCGCCCGTGATGATCCGCATGAAGCGGGGCATGGCCTCGACCTTGGAGACCGGGCTGCCCTTGAACTCGATCGTGACCTGCTTGGGCTTCAGGATGGTGCCGACGTTCAGGTCCTGCCCGCCGCCGGGGGCCTTGGCGTCGCGTTCGGCCCGGCCGTCCCGCAGGCGCAGCACCGGCCAGTAGTAGGTGGACTGGTCGCCGTTGGTGCAGGTGGTCCCGGAGGCCGCGAGGCTGTTGTTGGTGGAGAAGGCGTCGGTGGTCAGGTTGCCGACGTAGTCGTGCATGTGGTGGGCGCCGTTGCTGACGCCCGGCGCGACGATGACGTTGTCGGGGTTGAAGTGGCCGTTCTCGTTGCGGCCGCAGTTCACCGAGAAGGACCCCCGGGACGCGGCCGAACGGGCTGCCGGCTTGTTGACGTTCGGCTTGACCGAGCCGATGGCGACGAAGTCGCTCTTGGCCGGTCCGCCCTTGGCCTGCTGGGCACCGCCGCCCTGCGCGGCGGCGCCCTGTTGGGCGGCGGCGGCCGGGTCGTCCTTCGGGTCGGCCGCCGCGGTCTTCGTCATCTGGCAGCCGCTGAGACCCTCCAGCCCCTGCTGGCGGGCGCCGGCCTTGCCCAGCGCGTCGCCGATGGCGGAGATGGTGCCGCTGCGCTGCTGCTTCAGCCCGCTGAGCAGCGCGTCGCCCTTGGCGCGGCCCGAGGCGAGCTGCGCGTACGCGTTGGCGACCTGGGTGTCGAGCTGCGCGAGGTTCTTGTCGACCTCGCCCCTGGCCTGCTCGGGCACGTTGTTCAGCTTGTCGCCCACGTCGGGGCAGTCGATGGTGGCGGTCACCGGTGCGCGGCCGTCCTGACCGGCGAAGGCGCCCTGCGACACGAACAGGACCCCGCCGCCGCCCATGGCCAGGGCGGACACCATGACGAGGACCTTGTGCGACGTCCGCAGACGGCGCTTGTGGCCCTTTTGACTCATGCGATCACTTCACTTCGTCGGTCGGGAAAGGGTGGAGGAGGCGGGGAGGGGCACCGGGACGACCCCGGAGCCGGTGCCGGTGCCGGTGCCGGTGCCGGTGCCCGAAGCCGGGCGGGACCCGGCGGGCGGGGTGTCCGCGAGCCCGTCGAAGTCGACGAGTCCGGTGGCCTCCAGCACGGAAATGTGGTCCAGGACGGTCGTGTTGGCGTCGTTGGCCAGCTGCCTCACCATCGAGTTGCGGGTCTGCGCGCGCACTTGCGCCACCACGGCGAACACCTTCCCGTGCGCCCGGCGCAGCAACTGCGCGAACAGCTGCTCGTACTGGGGGCCCTGGGCCGCGGCGAGCTGGGCCAGCCACTCCTGCTGCTGGGCACTGGGCTGGTTCGGCAGTTCCATGCCGAGGGCCTGACCCACCTCCAGGACCCGGCGGTCCAGTTCGGTGTGGCCCTCGATGAGGTGCTCGCCGGCGGTACGGACCGTGGGGCGCTTGCCGCGCTGGAGCGCCTCCTTTCCTGCGGGCAGTTCCCACAGCCCGGCGAGCCGCACCTTGCGGACGAAGTCGCGGTCCTGGGCGGTCAGCGGCCCGAAGGCCGTGCTCATGGTGCCGAGGCCGTCGTCGTCGCCCGTGGCGGACGCGGTCGCCGCGGCGGATCTGCCGCCGAAGCTCTGCACGGGGATCAGCAACGCGATCAGGGTGAAGGCGAGGGCGCCGATCACGGCGCCCGTGCCCAGCACGTGTTTCGAAGCGACCGACAAACTGCCGACGGCCGACCGGCGGAATGACAGCACTGTGCCTCCTTGCTGCGAGGGGCCGGGAGGGGCAGCAGGGGCGGTAGGCCGCGGCAGTAGTGCCGTCGAGCACCCGCGCTCCCCGGGTGTCAAGGGACGCTAGTGCCAGTTGTGGTGTCCGTTCGGAAGGACCATCACGAATGGACAAACATCCGGGCAACACCCCGGGGGGCTGGTACTGTGCCCCGGCGTCGGCTCCCCGCGCGCCGCCCTGTGCGCCGTCCGCGCGCCTGCCGTGCGCCCGTCCGTGCACGCCCCCGCTAGAGCGGCCGGGCCCGTGCGATGAGGAGGGCGACGTCGTCGCGGTCGTCCGGCCGGCGCAGCCTGCCCAGCAGCAGGTCGCAGGTCTCCTCCAGGGGGCGATCCGGATCGTCGAGGAGTGCGGTGAGGGCCTGGAGGCGGGTGTCGATGTCCTGGTCCCGGGTCTCGACGAGCCCGTCGGTGTACAGGACCAGTTCGTCGCCCACCCCCAGGTCGAGCGCGGTGGCCTCGAAGGGCACGCCACCGACGCCCAGAGGCGCACCCGTCGGCAGGTCGAGCAGCTCGGGCGGGCGGCCCGGGCCGGTCCGTACGGGCGGGAGGTGGCCGGCGGTGGCGATGCGGCACGTGCCGCGGTGCGGGTCGTAGACGGCGATGACGCAGGTGGCCATGGTGTGGCCGACGCCAGTGGCGGTGTGGTCCAGCCGGGTCAGGACGGTGGCGGGGTCGAGGTCGAGCTCGGCGAGCGTGCGGGCGGCGGTCCGCAGCTGCCCCATGGCCGCTGCCGCGTTGATGCCGCTGCCCATGACGTCCCCGACGACGAGGGCGGTCTTGTCGTCGGGCAGCGGGACGACGTCGAACCAGTCCCCGCCGACCTCGGCGGCGCTCCCGGCGGGCTGGTAGCGGTACGCGATCTCCAGGCCCGGCGAGCGCCCCCGGTGGTGCGGCAGCAGGTGGCGCTGGAGCGTCAGGGCGGTGCGGCGCTGCTTCTGGTACCAGCGGGCGTTGTCGATGCAGACGGCCGCGCGGGCCGCCAGTTCACCGGCGAGCAGGACGTCGTCCTCGTCGAACGGCAGCGGGTGGGAGGTGCGCTGGAGGCCGAGGGCGCCGATGACCTCGCCGCGGGCGATGAGCGGCACGGCGAGGTACGAGTGGAGCCCGGCCTCGGCGAGCAGCTCGGCGGCCCCGGCGTCACGTGCGACGCGGTCGAGGTCCTGCCGCGACGCGTGCGCCAGCAGGACGGGGCGGCCGGTCCGTACGCACTGCGTGACCAGTCGGGTGGCGTCGTAGCGCGCGAGCGAGCCCACCGGGTCCGCCGCCCGGACGGCGGGGGTCGGCCGGTCCGCCGTGACGGCGAGGGCCCGGAACTGCACGGGCCCGCCGGCCGCGACGTCGGGCGGATGGTCGCCCGTGAGGACCTCGTCGATGACGTCGACCGTGGCCACGTCGGCGAGCTGCGGCACGGCGATGTCGCCCAGCTCGCGGGCGGTCACGCCGAGGTCGAGGGTGGTGCCGATGCGCACGGAGGCGTCGGCGATCAGGGCGAGCCGCTGCCGGGCCTGGGCCACGGCCTTGGAGGTCTTGTACTGCTCGGTGACGTCGACGATGGAGGCGGCGATCCCGATGGGCCGCCCGCCCGGGTCGTCGAGCCGGTAGAAGGAGACCGACCAGGCGTGGTCCTGGTCGGGGTCGGCGGGGGTACGGCCGGTGGTGAACTGGTCCAGCAGGGGCACGCCGCTGCGCAGGACCTCGGCCATGGCCGCTTCGATGACCGCGGAGTCGATGTGGGGCAGGGCCTCGTGGACCTTGAGGCCCAGGTGCTCCGCGGCCGGCAGGCCGTTGATCCGTTCGAGTGCCGGGTTGACCAGGACGTAGCGCAGTTCCGTGTCCAGGACGGCCAGGCCGATCGGGGACTGGGCGACGAGCCGCATCGAGAGGGCGAGGTCGCGCTCCAGACGGCGCAGGGTGGCCTGGTCGGAGGCGATCCCCAGCGCGTAGAGCCGGCCGTCCTGGTCCTCCAGGCGCATGTTGCGGAACTCGGCCAGGCGGGTGGTGCCGTCCTTGCGCAGGACGGGGAACACCCCGGCCCAGGGCTTCCCGCTCCCCATGACCTTCTCGAAGAGGGCGAGGACCACGCCCAGGTGCTCCCGGTCCACGAGCAGGCGGGCCGCGGGCCTGCCCAGGGCCTCCTGGGCGGTGTAGCCGAACAGGTCCTCGGCCTGCGGGCTCCACAGGGCGATCCGCCCCTGCTCGTCGAGGACCACCGCCGCGACGCCGAGGACGTCGAGCAGGCCCCGCCCGCTGGAGGGGCCGACGGGTTCGGTGGCTGCACCGGGGCCGGCCGGGAGGTCGTTCGCCGCGTTCATGCCGACCACTCCTTCCCGTCCGCCGCCGAGGGAGCGGTGCGCCGGCCCGCTCGTGGTGCTCCGGGCTCCGACCCCCGGGTGCCTCCATCCTCCCCCCACCGCCCCCGCCCGGCAGCCGCAGCCGCGCACGACTCGGCCGTACGGGGCCCGGGGCCACGGGGGCGGACGGGTGCCCGGCGCGGGCGGCGGGCGTATCGACCGTCCGGGTGGGGCAGCGGGTACGGCGCCGGGGACCGCCCTGCGCCGTGCCGCTGTCGCCGCTCCCCTCCTTCCCCCTCCTTCCCTGTCCCTTTCCGTCCTCTCCCGTCCTCCCCAAGTCGTACGTCCGCCGGCCCATGCCGGCGGCACCGGTCGGACCCGCGCTGAGCGGCCGTGACGCGACCGGCCGCACCGCGGCGCGGACAGGCCGGTGACGGCCGGCACCAAGTCCTGTGGCGTGTCGGCCAGTTGTCCGGATATCCACTCGTTCGGGAGGAGCATACGAGTCGGGCCTTCGGGCGGATTCCACCCGACCGTGGCGTGCAACAGGGTGGGGACGCCACCGACTTCACGGGAAGGGAACCGCTCTTCGTGAACATCACACGCCTCGGGCCGACGCTCGCCGCCGCAGGTCTCCTCGCCACCACCGTCCCCCTGCTGTCCGCCACACAGGCCTCGGCCGCCCCTGCAGCGGAGTTCACCCCGCAGAAGCCGGCGTGGGCGAGGTGCAGCACCGACCTGCCCGCCTCGTACGAGTGCGCCACCCTCAAGGTGCCGCTCGACTACCGGCGGCCCCAGGGGCGCACCATCGACGTCGCCATATCCCGGATCAAGAGCGAGAACCCGGCCAAGCGGCGGGGCGCGCTGCTCTTCAACCCGGGCGGTCCGGGCGGCCCCGGCCTCGACATGCCGCTGATGGCCCAGGAGTTGATGCCGAAGGAGGTCCGCGAACAGTACGACCTGATCGGCTTCGACCCGCGCGGCACCGGGGCCAGCAGCCCGATCACCTGCGGGATGACCGACGAGGAGCAGAACATCGTCCGGCCGTACCGGGAGGAGACCTTCCCGGCTGACGTGGAGTGGGCGCGCGCGGTCGCCGACAAGTGCCGTGAGAAGTCCGGGTCGGTGCTGCCGTTCATCACGACCCGCAACACCGCCCGCGACATGGACGCGATACGCGTGGCCCTCGGCGAGAAGAAGATCAGCTACGTGGGCTACTCGTACGGGACCTACCTCGGCGCGGTCTACACGCAGATGTTCCCGAACCGCACGGACCGCTTCGTCCTCGACAGCGGCGTCGACCCGCAGCGCGCCTGGCGCGGCATGATCCAGGTCTGGGCGACCGAGGCGGAGCCCGCCTTCAAGCGGTGGACGCAGTGGACGGCCGAGCGCAACGCCGAGTTCGGGCTGGGCGCCACCCCGGACGCGGTGTCGAAGACCTTCTGGGACCTGGTCGCCCGGGCCGACCGGGAGCCGATCGAGCTGGAGGGGCAGAAGTACTCGGGCGATGACATCCGCGCCGGGCGGGCCGTGTTCTTCTACCCGGCGCAGGCGGCACCGGCCGTCAAGGCGCTGAAGGACGCGGCCGAGGGCAGGCCCGCCACGCTCCCCGCGGAGCAGCGCCGGCTGCTGAAGCCGGCGGCGGAGCCCTCCTCCGACACCGGTACGGCCGTGTTCTGGTCCGTGGTGTGCGGGGACGTGGAATGGCCGCGCTACCCCGAGCAGTACGCGAAGGAGGCCGCGGCGGACAAGGCGAAGTACCCGCTGTACGGCGACTTCGCGTCCAACATCAAGCCGTGCGCGTACTGGCAGCGGCCCATCGAGCCGCCGACGAAGATGAACACCAGGGCGAACGTCCTGACCGTGCAGAACGAGTGGGACTCCCAGACCCCCCTCACCAGCGGCGAGGGCCTGCACCGGGCCCTGAAGGGGTCGCGGATGCTCCTGGTCCGGGGCGGTGAGGGCCACGGCGTGTACCTCACCGATCCCAAGTCCTGTGCGGACGCCGCCGTCAACTCGTACCTCAGCACCGGCAAGCTGCCGGCCGAGGACGTGACCTGCCAGGCCGCTCCGACCGGCAACGAGCGCCGGGCGGACCTCGTGCCGTCGTCGCCGCAGCGCTTCCCGGGCGCCGCACCCAACCGGTTCTGAACCGGTACCGGCCCGCCGCCCGGCTCCGCGGGCGGCGGGCCGGCCGGTCCGGCTAGCGGCGCTGGCGGGCGCGGGCCGACGGCCCGTACACGGCCCGGTCGGTCACGGCCCGGCCGCCGCCGCGGAGCGGGGTCAGCAGCCCTGCGACCACGATGAGCAGGCAGAACGCCCCGGCTGCCACGCTGACGGCGGGAACGCCGTGCCGGGCGGCCAGGACGGTCAGCGCGGCCGCGCCCACCGGGCCCGAGGCGTTGTGGACGGTCCAGAAGGCCGAGGTGACCCGGCCGAGCAGCCGGTCCGGGGTGACCTCCTGGCGCAGGGTCATGGAGACGACCCCGCCGAGGGTCGTCCCGAACATGAACACGGCCGCCAGGGCGGCGACCACCGGCACGCTCCGGCTGACTCCGACGCCCGCCACGGCCAGCCCGATCAGGGCGGCCGAGCCGAGCCAGCACGCGCCGGTGCCGAAGACGCGGCGGAGCGTCCCGGCGGCCAGGGCCGCGGCGACCACTCCGAGCCCGCTGACGGCGATGACGTAGCCGAGGGTGGCCGCGTCCTGGCCGAGGTCGTGCCGGATCCGGTAGATGAGCAGGTCGGTGGCGCCCATGGTGACGAAGGTCAGCAGGGTGAGGAGCACGGTCAGCGGGCGCAGCAGCGGATGCGCCCACAAGAAGCGGAAGCCGACGACGAACAGTTCCCGCACCCGCCCGCCGCCGGAACCCGAACGGGAGCCCGCACCCGAACCCGAACCGGAGCCCGCGCCCTTGCCCACGCCCGCGCCTGCGCCCGCGCCCGCGCCCGCGCCACCGTCCGCCGCGGCGCGACCGGCCCCGCCGGCGCTCCCGTACCGGTCGAAGGCGACCCAGCGCAGGCTCACGGCGGAGACGAGGAAGGTCGCCCCGTCCACCCCGAGGGCCCAGTCGGCGCCCACCGCGGCCGTGAGGAACCCCGCCGCCACCGGCCCGCCCAGGGTTCCGACGGCGAAGGTGCCCATGAGCCGTGCGTTGGCGGCGGTCAGGTCCCGCGGCGGCACCAGGTTCGGCACGGAGCTCACGTACGCCACGTCGAACAGCGTCTTCAGGGCGGTGACCAGGGCCGCCAGCAGGTACAGCACCCAGATGCGCGGCCCGGCCAGCCAGACGGCCGGGACCGCCCCCAGCAGCACGGCCCGCGCGAGATCGCACGTGATCATCAGGCGGCGGCGGTCCGTCCGGTCCACCACGTACCCGGCGAACACCCCCGTCGCGATGCCGGTGACGCCGGAGATCACCGTGATGACGCCCATCTGCACGAGGGACCCGGTGGCGTCGAGGACGAGCAGCGGCAGCGCGAGCAGGGAGATCGATCCGCCGAGGACGGACAGCGCCTGGCCGAGCCAGAAGACGTTGAAGTCCCGGTTCCGCCACAGGGGGGCGGGCTCCGGCGCCCCACTCAACCCAGCAGGGCGTACACGGTCGAGGCCGTCGCGGCGGGCTCCTGCCCCCCGTCCGGGGTCATGGTGATGTCGGCGAAGGCCATCCGCTTGCCGAGCTTGGTGACCCGCACCTCGATCAGCACGTCCGTGCCGGTCACGGGCCGCTGAAAGCTGGTCGACTGCTGGACGGTGGTCATCGGCCCGTACGCGCCGCGCGCCGCGCTGATCGCGATGACGGTGGCGGTGTCGGCGGCTGCCATCAGGGCCTGCCCGGACAGGCCGCCGCCGTCCCGGGCCAGGGCGCCGGACCAGGGCAGCCGGAGCACGGCGTGCCGGTCGCCGGTCTCCTCGACGGTCAGTCCCAGGTCGAGGACCCAGGGGGCGAAGTTGTCCTTGAGGACCTTGTCTGCATCTGCCGGTGTCAGGGTCACCCGAGCGATTGTGGCGGCCCGGCGGGGCCGCCACAACACCCTTGATCCCTCTGTGATCTGCCGGCGCGCGCCGTCAGAGCGCGGCGGCCAGCTCGGTGCCCTGGCGGATCGCCCGCTTGGCGTCCAGTTCGGCGGCGACGTCGGCGCCGCCGATCAGGTGCGCCTCGATGCCGGCCGCGCGCAGCGCCTCGTACAGGTCGCGGCGCGGCTCCTGGCCGGTGCACAGGACGACCGTGTCGGCCGGGACGAGCCGCTGTTCGCCGCCGACGGTGATGTGCAGGCCTTCGTCGTCGATCCGGTCGTACGAGGCGCCGGCGACGGAGACGACCCCGCGGTGCTTGAGTTCGGCGCGGTGGATCCAGCCGGTGGTGGTGCCGAGGCCCGCGCCGACCTTGGTGGTCTTGCGCTGCAGGAGGTGGACCTGGCGGGGGGAGGCCGGCCGCTCGGGGGCGGTGAGGCCGCCGGGGCCCTCGTAGGCGGTGTCGACGCCCCAGTGGCGGAAGTAGACGGCGGGGTCCTGGGAGGCGCCCTCGCCGCTGTCGGTGAGGTATTCGGCGACGTCGAAGCCGATGCCGCCGGCGCCGACGACGGCGACGCGCTCGCCGACGGGGGCGCCGTCGCGCAGCACGTCGAGGTAGCTGACGACGGCGGCGTGGTCGATGCCCTCGATGTCGGGGGTGCGCGGGGTGACGCCGGTGGCGACGACGACCTCGTCGTAACCCCGCAGGGTGTCGGTGTCCGCGACGGTGTCCAGGCGGAGCTCGACGCCGACCTCGGCGAGGCGGTTGCCGAAGTAGCGGATGGTCTCCTCGAACTCCTCCTTGCCCGGGATGCGGCGGGCGACGTCGAGCTGTCCGCCGATGTGGCCGGAGGCCTCGAAGAGGGTGACCCGGTGGCCGCGTTCGGCGGCGGTGACGGCGCAGGCGAGGCCCGCGGGGCCGGCGCCGACGACGGCGACGCTCTTGGTGAGGCGCGTGGGCGACAGGACGAGCTCGGTCTCGTGGCAGGCGCGGGGGTTGACCAGGCAGCTGGTGATCTTGCCGCTGAAGGTGTGGTCGAGGCAGGCCTGGTTGCAGCCGATGCAGGTGTTGATGGACTCGGGACGGCCGGCGGCGGCCTTGGCGACGAAGTCGGCGTCGGCGAGGAAGGGGCGGGCCAGGGAGACCAGGTCGGCGCGGCCCTCGGCGAGGACCTCCTCGGCCTTCTCGGGGGTGTTGATGCGGTTGCTGGTGACGAGGGGCACGGAGACCGCGCCCATCAGCCGCTGGGTGACCCAGGTGTACGCGCCGCGCGGGACGGAGGTGGCGATGGTGGGGATGCGGGCCTCGTGCCAGCCGATGCCGGTGTTGATGATGGTGGCGCCGGCCGCCTCGATCTCCTTGGCGAGGTGGACGACCTCGTCGAAGGTGGAGCCGCCGGGGACCAGGTCGAGCATGGACAGGCGGTAGATCAGGATGAAGTCGGTGCCCACGGCCTCGCGGGTGCGGCGGACGATCTCCAGGGGGAAGCGGACCCGGTTCTCGTACGAGCCTCCCCAGCGGTCCTCGCGGCGGTTGGTGGCGGCGGCGATGAACTCGTTGATCAGGTAGCCCTCGGAGCCCATGATCTCGACGCCGTCGTAGCCGGCGAGCTTGGCGAGGCGGGCGGCGCGGACGAAGTCCTCGACGGTCTGCTCGACCTCGGCGTCGGTGAGCTCGTTCGGGACGAAGGGGCTGATGGGAGCCTGGAGGGCGCTGGGGGCGACGAGGTCCTTGTGGTACGCGTAGCGGCCGAAGTGGAGGATCTGCATCGCGATCTTCCCGCCCTCGGCGTGCACGGCTCCGGTGATCACCCGGTGCTCGGCGGCCTCTTCCTCGGTCGTGAGGCGGGAGCCCCCCTCGAAGGGGCGGCCTGCGTCGTTGGGGGCGATCCCGCCGGTGACGATGAGGCCGGCGCCGCCGCGGGCGCGCTCGGCGTAGAAGGCGGCCAGGCGCTCGAATCCGCGCTCGTGCTCTTCGAGACCGGTGTGCATCGAGCCCATGATCACGCGGTTCGGCAGGGTGGTGAAGCCGAGGTCCAGCGGGCTCAGCAGGTGCGGGTACCGGCTCTGGGAACTCATGGGGGCGCCTTCCTCGCGCGGGTGGGATGCACCTGTTGTAGCGAGGCGAAGCCCGTTTTGCAACTAAGTGCAAAACCCGCGCGCGGGGCGTCCGGGCCCCCCGGTGCCGGGACTGCGGGCCCGGCCCGGCGGGGCCGGGCCCCGGCTGTGGTGCAGTTCACGCACTCAGGCCCGGCGGAGGCGGACCGTGACGATCTGGAAGGGCCGCATCACCAGCGGGACCGAGTCCCCCGCGGCCGCCGGTCCCCCCGCGCCGACCGGTTCCCCCGCGACCGGTTCCCCCGCGCCGACCGGTTCCCCGACGGCGACGGGGCCGACGGCCGTGCCGGACAGGGGCCGCTCCAGCAGGTCGCTCTCGACGGCCGCCGCGAGCGGGAAGCCCGCGGTGAGGGTCGCCGAGGCACGGCCGCCCAGGCACTCGTACAGCCGGACGACCACGTCGCCGCTGCGGTCCTCGGCCAGCTTGACCGCCTCGATCACCACCGCGTCACCGCCGTCGGCACCGGCGACCGACACCAGCGGGGTGACCGGCCCCGCGCCCGGCACCACCCGCTCGGGCAGGTTCAGCGCATGCCCCTCGCGGACCGCGTCGGCGATCCGCGCGCCCGGCGCCAGCGCGTACCGCAGGGTGTGCGTGCCCTGGTCGGTCTCCGGGTCCGGGTAGCGGGGGGCGCGCAGGAGGGAGAGGCGGATCGTGGTGGTCTGGCCGCCGTCGGGCCGCACGTCACGGGTGACGTCGTGCCCGTACGTGGAGTCGTTGAGGACGGCCGCGCCCCAGCCCGGCTCCTCCGCGTGGATCCACCGGTGGGCGCAGATCTCGAACTTGGCCGCCTCCCAGGAGGTGTTGGTGTGGGTGGCCCGGTGGACGTGCCCGAACTGGATCTCGGAGGCCGTCCGTTCGGCTTTGACGTCGAGCGGGAACGCGGCCTTCAGCAGCTTCTCCGTCTCGTGCCAGTCGACCTCGGTGACGATGTCCACCGTCGCGGCGTCCGCCCGCAGGGTGATCCACTGGGTCGCCTTCGACCGGCCGAAGGACCGGGTGGCCCGGACCGCCGCCGCGTCCGGGCCGGTCTGCACGACATCCAGGGCGTCCGCCTCGACGAGGTCGGTGACGTCGTTCCGGTAGAACGCGTCGATGTCCCAGGCGTCCCACATGTTCGGGAAGTCCGGGTGGATCTGGAGCAGGTTCGCTGCCCGCCCCGGCGCCACCGCCTCGCGCCCGGCCCACAGGTCGTACGCCGAGACGATCAGCCCGCGGCCGTCGACCTCCACCCGCAGCCGCCCGTTCGCCAGGATCCATCCGCCGCCGGGCCGCTCCGCCAGCTCCACCGGGCCCGAGGGCGCCTGCGGGACGCCGGCGCCGCCCGCCGGGACGCCGCGCCGGGTGTGCGGGGCGCAGTTGAAGACCAGCTCGGCGGTGCCCTCCCCGGCGAGCACAACCTGCGCGGCGAGGGTGATCGCGCGCAGTTCGTCCGCCACCCGGGCGTACGTCGCGCGGGCCTCGCGGTGCACCCAGGCGATGGACGACCCCGGCAGGATGTCGTGGAACTGGTGCAGCAGCACGGTCTTCCAGATCCGCTCCAGGTCCTCGTACGGGTAGGCGTACCCGGGCACCCGCACCGCCGCCGTCGCCGCCCACAGCTCGGCCTCGCGCAGCAGGGACTCGCTGCGCCGGTTGCCCTGCTTGGTCTTGGCCTGGGAGGTGTACGTGCCGCGGTGCAGCTCCAGGTAGAGCTCGCCGGCCCACACGGGCGCGTCCGGGTACTCGGCGCGGGCCTTGTCGAAGAACGCGTCGGGCGCCTCGACCTCGACCCGCGGGGAGCCTTCGAGGTTCCGCTGCCGCCGGGCCCGGGCGAGGTGCTCGCGGGTGGGGCCGCCGCCGCCGTCGCCCCAGCCGAAGGGGGCGAGGGAGCGCGAACCCCGTCCTTTCTCCCGGTAGTTGCGGGCGGCGTGGGCCAGTTGGGCGCCACCGAGGTCGCCGTTGTAGGTGTCGACGGGCGGGAAGTGGGTGAAGAGGCGGGTGCCGTCGATGCCCTCCCACCGGAAGGTGTGGTGGGGGAAGGCGTTCACCTGCGACCAGGAGATCTTCTGCGTCAGGAACCACTGGGAGCCGGAGAGCCGGGCGATCTGCGGCATCGCGGCCGTGTAGCCGAAGGAGTCGGGCAGCCAGACGCCCCGGGTCTCGATGCCGAACTCGTCCAGGAAGAACTTCTTGCCGTACAGGAACTGGCGGACCATCGCCTCGCCGCCCACCATGTTGGTGTCGGACTCCACCCACATGCCGCCGACCGGCACGAACTGGCCCGCCACCACCTTCTTCTTGATCCGCTCGAACAGCTCGGGCCGATGGGTCTTGATCCAGTCCAGCTGCTGGGCCTGCGACATGGCGAAGACGAACTCCGGGTGCTCGTCCATCAGGCCGAGCACGTTGGACGCCGTCCGCGCCACCTTGCGGACGGTCTCGCGCAGCGGCCAGAGCCAGGCCGAGTCGATGTGGGCGTGGCCGACGGCGCTGATCCGGTGGGCCGAGGCGTGGGCGGGGGCGGCGAGGACCGGGGCCAGGCGGGCGCGGGCGACGGCGGCCGTGCCGGGTACGTCGGCCAGGTCCACCGCGTCGAGGGCCGCCTCCAGGGCGTGCAGGATCCCGTACCGGCGGGCGTCGGCCCCGTCGAGCTCCACCATCAGGTCGTGGAGGACCTCCAGGTCCTGGACGAGTTCCCAGACCTCGGTCTCGAAGACGGCGAGGTCCATCCGGGCCAGCCGGTAGAGGGGTTGGTCGCCGCTGGTCTGCCGGTCGCCCTCGTAGGTGGGGGCGTGCTCGACGAGGACGGGGTTCGAGGCTGCTTCGACGTACCACTCGATCCGCTCGCCGCCCTCCACCGCGTCGGCGACGCGCACCCAGTCGTTGTACGGGTTGAGCGCCTTGACCTCGCTGCCGTCGGCGCGGTGGACCAGGCCCTCGCACTGGAAGCCGGGCATCATCCGGTCGAAGCCGAGGTCGAGGACGGCCTCGACGGTGCGCCCCGCCCAGTCGGCCGGGACGCTGCCGGTGACCCGGAACCAGGTGGTGCCCCAGGCCGGCCCCCACTCCGCGCCGACCGCGCAGGGCTCGTACGGGGCCGCCAGGCCCTCGGCGACGGACACGGGCTCGCCCGGGGCCTCCCACCGCTCCACGGTGAGCGGCACCGGACGGGAGTAGAGGGCCGGCTTGATGCGCTCCTTCAGGACGCGGCGCAGGCGGTGTTCGGTGATGCTGCGGTCGTCGTGCATGACGGCGGCTCCAGGGGAGGAGGGGGCGGTCGCGGAACTGCGGGCGGCGGGCGGGACGGGGGCCGGGGCGCGGCGCGCCTCAGGTTTTGACGGCTCCCTCGCCCACCCCCTTGAAGAAGTAACGCTGGAGGGCGAAGAAGAGGAGCATCATCGGCAGCAGCGCCGCCATGGCGCCGGCGGCGATGATCCGCTGGTCGTTGGTCGTGGTGGCGCCTGCCAGGGTCTTCAGGCCGAGTTGGAGGGTGTAGTGCTCGCTGTCGGTGAGCACGAGCAGCGGCCAGAGGAAGTCGTCCCAGGCGCCCATGAAGCTGGTGATGCAGACGACGGCCAGGGAGCCCTTCGCGGCGGGCAGGAAGACCCGGGTGAAGCGGGTCCACTCCCCCGCGCCGTCGAGGACCGCGGCCTCCTCGATCTCCCTGGGGACGGCGAGGAAGGCCGACCGCATGATCATGATGTTGAGGACCGAGACCGCTCCGGGGAGCCAGACGCCGACGAGGGTGTCGACCAGGCCCATGCCGCGGACCGTGAGGAACATCGAGATCATCACGGACTCGAAGGGGAACATCAGGGTGGCGGCGAGCACCGTGAAGACGGTCCTGCGGCCCCGCCAGCCGGCCCGGGACAGGGCGTAGCCACCCATGGCGGAGAACAGCAGGTTCGACGTGACGGCGAGGGCGGCGACGGTGAGGGTGTTGCCGGTGTACTGGACCAGCGGGAAGGACTCGGCGACCCGGGCGTAGTTGTCGAGGGTGGGCTGCGCGGGCAGCACCCCGTCGTACACGTTCTCGGTGCGGCCGCGGATCGAGGTGAGGAACTGCCAGGCGATCGGCCCGGTCAGGACCGCGAGCATCAGGAGCAGCACGGCGTACCGGGCGGCCCGTCCGGTCAGGCGGCGGGTCCGTCCGGCCGTGGGGGGCGGGGAGGCGGTGGGGCTCACGTCTCGTCCCCCTTCGCCAGGCGCCGGCCCAGCAGGCTGAAGCCGAGGGTGAGGAGGAACAGCAGGAGGGAGATGGCGGAGGCGTAGCCGGTCTCGCCGGCGAAGCCGAGTCCGACCTGCCGGATGAGGAAGGGCAGGGTGCGGGCCCCGCCGCCGGGGCCGCCGCTCTCGCCGCCGAGGATGTAGATCTCGGTGAAGACGCGCAGCGCGGAGATCGCCGAGAGGGTACCGACGAGCAGCATCATCGGCTTCACCTGCGGGATGGTGATGCTGACGAAGCGGCGGACGGGACCGGCTCCGTCGAGGGCGGCCGCCTCGTGGAGGGAGGCGGGCACGTTCCCGAGGGCCGCGAGGTAGAACACCATGTAGTAGCCCAGGCCCTTCCAGACGGTCACGATCATCGCGGAGACGAGCAGCATGGTGCTGTCGGTCAGGAACGGAACCGGCTCCGAGACGATCCGCAGCCGCTGGAACAGCGTGTTGACGAGCCCGTCGCTGCGCAGCACCCACTGCCACATCAGGCCGACGACCACGGCGGAGGCGATCACCGGCGTGTAGAAGGCGGACCGGAAGAACCCGATGCCCGGGATCCGCGCCCGTACCAGGACGGCGAGGGCCAACGGCAGCAGGACCAGGCACGGGACGACGACCAGCAGGTACAGCACGCTGTTGCCGGCGGCGGTCCAGAAGTCCGGGTCGGCGAGGGCACGCCGGTAGTTGTCGAGTCCGGTGAAGGTTCCGCCGCGCAGGATCCGGGCGTCGGTGAGGGACAGGATGACGGTGTTGACGAACGGCCACAGGCTGAACAGCGACACCGTCAGCAGGCCGGGGGCGAGGAAGAGGTAGGGCACCCACCACCGGCGGTGGCTCAGCCCCGGCTCCGCCTCCATGGCCCGCAGGGCCGCCCTACGTGCGCGGGTCACTTCATGGCCGTGTCGGCGAGCACCTCGTTGGCCTCCTCCTGGGCCCTGCGCACGGCCGTCGGTGCGTCCTGTTCGCCCTTGATGGCCTTCTGCACCTCGCGCACGACCGCGTCGCCGACCTGGTTGGTCCACTGGACGGGGGTGTTGGCGTCGAGGGCGGCGGACTTCAGCTGTTCGGCGCCGACCGCGCGGGCGACCGTGTCGGCGTCCTCGCCGTCGCCCCGGTCGGAGAAGCGGGGGTCGGCGAGGCCCTTGGCGTTGGAGGGGTAGATGGTGGCGTTCCGGGAGAACTCGACCTGGTTGGGGCCGTTGGTGACCCACTTGGCGAACTCGACGGCCGCGTCGAGGTGCCGGGTGTCCTTCCTGATGCCGAGGGACTGGGCGTAGATGCCGATGTGACCGAGCTTGCCGGTGACGGCCCCGGCGACCCGGGTCTGCGCGTAGACCTGCGGGGCGTTCTGCTTGATGTCCTTGACGAAGCCCGGGGAGCCGGGGCCGAAGACGAGTTTGCCGCTGCCGTAGAGCTGGTTGATGTCGTCGGCCTTGAGGAGGGACTCCTTGGGCATGGCGCCCTTGGCGTAGAGGGACTTCATCCGCTCGACCCATGCGACGGCCCCGGGGGTGTCGAAGACGAAGCGGTCCCGCCGGTCGTTGAGGAGGGGGACGCCCATCTTCTGCCAGTCCCCGGGGAGCCTGCCCTTGGGGTCGGCCATGAAGGCGGAGTACTGGCCGCCGGAGCGGGCGGCGATCTGCTCGGCGTAGTCGAAGAACTGCTCGACGCTGGTCGGGGGTGCGGCCGGGTCCAGGCCTGCCTTGCGGAAGAGTTCCTCGTTGTAGGTGAGGATCTCGGGGGTGACGTACCAGGGGTACGCGAACACGCCGTCGCCCTTGCCGGGGAGCTTGAACTGCTCCCAGGCGCCGGGTACGTACTCCTTGGCGGAGTCGCCGTCGAGTCTGGCGATGTCGGCGAGGAGGCCGCGGTCGCCGAGGAGTTGGAAGGAGTCGGTGGAGAGGTTGACGACGTCGGGGAGGGTGCCGGCCTGGGCGTCGGCGACGAGTTTCTCGTTGTAGCCGTCTCCGGGGACGTCCTCCCACCTGACCTTCGCCCCGGGGTGTTCCCTTTCGAAGGCGTCTATGACGCCCTGGACGTACGCGGTGTACTTGGGTTTGAGCTGGAGGGTGCGGAACGTGATCTCGCCGGCCACCCTTCCGGTCCTCTGCGCCTCCTCCGCGTCGGCGGGGCCGCCGCTCAGGCCGCACGCGGACGCGGAGAGGAGGGTGCCGGCCACGAGGGTGGCGAGTGCTGTGCGGGGCAGGTGCAAACGGTTCATCGTCGGCCGCCTCGGGGTAGTTCCGGCCTCGCTGCCGGATCGCGCTGCCCACGCTGGGCCCGGCGGCGGGGCGCGTCAATGCGGCCCCGGACGCGCGTGGCCGGATCGCACTAATGCGCTTTACCCTGGGCACCGCAAAACCGCTTTAGCGGCCCGTGCGGGGTGCTCGGGGCGGGGCGGGGGTGTCCCGGCATCCCGCGGACCGCTACCGCCGAGGGCGGGAAACCGGCCCCCGGCGTCCGGGAGAGCGACAGCGGCATGCCGCCCCGTGCCACGCCCTCCGGCAGGTGGACCCCGCGGGACCAGCGCCTTCGCGTCGCCGACGGCCGGGATCCTTCGGGACCTCGCAGCCCAACGGCTGCTGCGCGGCGGCCTTCGGTGGCGGGGCCGGTGGAGCCACCGGCGGGAGGAGGGCTGGAACTTCGGCCGGATCCCGCCGTGGGGGCCGCTGGTCGTCGCGGCCACCACCGCGGCAGGGAGGCGCGGAGCCCCGCCGCGTTCACGACGGCAGGGGCGGCGCCCGTCCCTGCCGACGGCGCGCCCTGACGGTGGTCGGCGGGCCGGGCGTTCGGCAGCGCAGGACCGGGGGGCCTGCCCGGCCCCTCACTTCATGCGGTAGTCGGCCTTCTCGGCGAGCTTGCCGTCCTTGAAGCAGAAGCGGTACACGGTCTCCTCGCCGACGGCGCTGTCGCCGCCCGCCAGGTACCAGGAGCAGACGCTGCCGGCGGGCTGGGCCGGACCGCCCTCCTTCAGCGCCTCCTTGAGGAACGTTTCGCCCGAGGGCAGCTTGGCGCGCACGGCGTCCTCGGGGTCGCCCACCTTCACGGCGGCGTACACCTCGGGCTCGATCATCGTCTTGCCGGCGGCGTCGACCACCTTCCCGATGCCCAGCACCAGCGCCACCGCGACCGCGATGCCGACGACCAGCGCCACTCCGCAGCCGATCAGACAACCCTTGCGCTGTGCCATGCCCGTTCCTCCGTGCGTGTTCGATCTGTCGTGTCCCTTGTGACACGCAGACCTTCGCAGGCGGGGGTGGGTGGGCGCCGTCCCCTAAAGTCGCGGCCCGGCACGACGATCGTCGTCCGTACGGCGCGTGCCGCCGCCCCGCCCCTACGTGTGCGCGGGGCCGACAACGAGGTCACCCGGGTCGGTGTTGGCCCCGCACAGCACCACGACGACGCGCTCGCCCAGCGGTTCGGGTGCGGTGCGCAGGGCGGCCAGCGCGGTTGCCGCGCCCGCCTCGACCACGATCCGGTGTTCCTCCCACAGGACCCGACGGGCCGCGGCGATCTCCGTGTCCGGGACCAGGACGGAACGGACGTCGCCCCGCCGGGCGGCGGCCAACGCGTCCGCCGAGACCCGGGTGGCGCCCAGCGAGTCGGCGGCCAGCGAGTCCACCGGGACGTCGACGGGCCGGCCCGCCGCCAGCGCCGCGTTCAGGGCCCGGCAGTTCTCCGGCTCGGCGGCGACCACGCGGATGCCGTGTTCCCGCGCGGCGGTGGCGACACCGGCGAACAGGCCGCCGCCGCCGACGGCGACGACCACGGTGTCCACGCCCGGCAGCCCGGCCCGGATGTCGTCGAGCAGGGTGCCGGCGCCGGCGGCGACGAGGGGGTGGTCGTAGGCGTGGCCGGCCAGGGCCCCGGAGGAGGCTGCGAACTCCTGTGCGGCGGCCTGCGCCCCGGCGAACCGGTCCCCGGCGAGCCTTACGTCGGCCCCGTACCGCCGCAGCCGGTCCACCTTGATGCGGGGTGCGTTGACCGGCACGAACACGGTGGCGGGCACGGAATGGGCGCGGGCCGCCCAGGCGCAGGCCAGGCCAGCGTTGCCGCCGGAGGCGATGGCCACGCCGGCCTCGGGCAGGGCGCCGGCCTCGCGGTGGGCGGCGATGAAGTTGTGTGCGCCGCGGGCCTTGAAGGAGCCGGTGTGCTGGAGGTACTCCAGCGCGAACCAGACGCCGTCGGCGGCGGGCACCACCGGGGCGGTGCGGACGGCCCCGGCGATCCGGCCGGCGGCGGCGCGCACGGCGGCGCGGTCGAGCTGCTGTTCCACGGTCACTCTCCCCTGGGGGCTCGGTGCTTGAGGACGGAGACGGCGTCGCGACGTGAGGGGTGGTCGAGGGTCGATCGCTCGGGCGGGGGTCCGGGGGCGGCGGGTGGTCGCGTGATCAGGCGTCGGGCCGCGCGGCGTCGATCAGCTGGCGCAGGGCGCCGTGGTACACGTCGTCGCCGGTCAGTGCGGGCAGTACCTCGTTCAGCCCGGCCGAGAGGACGGGGAACTCGCCCGGGTCCAGCGCCGCCAGGGCCGCCCTGGAGGCGGCGGTGGCCCCGGCCGGGTCGCGGTGGTCGACGAAGGCGGCGCAGCCGAGCGTGAGCAGGTACATGCGGCGGTAGACGGTCATCGCCTCGGCGGGGGTCATCCCGGCGGCCACGCTGTCGGCGAGCGCGGGCTCGACGAGCCGGGCCAGCAGCCGGCGGCCGAGCCACGGCCGGGCGCCGCGCAGCACCAGCAGCCCGGGGTGGGCGGTGAGCAGCTGGTAGAGGGCGGTGAAGCGGCGCTCGGCGGCCTCGGCCCAGTCGGTCCCGGGCGGGATCTCGGGCAGTTGTCCCGCGAGGTGCTCGGTGCACAGGTCGAGCAGGCCGGCGAGGTCGGTGCAACGGCGCTGGACGGTGGCGTGGGAGACGTCGAGCCGGTCGGCGAGGGCGCGGAAGCTGAGCGCGTCGTGCCCTTCCTCGTCGATGATCCGCAGGGCGGCGACGGCGATCGCCCCGGGTGTCGCCCGCTCCAGGGCCGGTGATCTCCTCGGCATGAGATACAGCGTATCAGCCGGTGTCACATACACCGGATCTGCGCGATCGCGTGACGGCGCTTACGCCCATATTGCTGGTCATCTCCGCACACCGGACGACTTTCGTTGACAGCGGGTAGTCGCACCGCTGCACTGGGCGCACCACAGCGCCGTCAAGCCACCGCCTCCACCGCCTCCACCGCCTCCACCGCAAGGAGTCTCCGTGCCGCCTCGCCTGCGTGCGTCGCTCCCCTGCCTGACCGCGGCCGCCCTGTTCGCCCTGTGCCTCGCCCCCGCCCCGGCGGCCGCCGAGCCGACCGCGACCTCGGACACGCCGCTCGCCCTCACCCCGCCCATGGGCTGGAACAACTGGGCGCACTACATGTGCGACATCGACGAGGCCAAGGTGGTCGCCAACGCCGACGCGCTCGTATCCAGCGGCCTCGCGGCCAAGGGCTACGACACGGTGACCGTCGACGACTGCTGGATGACGAAGAGCCGCGACGCGCAGGGCGCGCTCGTCGTGGACGCCCAAAAGTTCCCGCACGGCATGGCCTGGCTGGGCGAGTACCTGCACGCCAAGGGCCTGAAGTTCGGCATCTACCAGGACGCCGGCTCGCTGACCTGCGAGAAGTACCCGGGCAGCGGTTCCCCCGAGGGCGGCGGCCCGGACCACTACGCCCAGGACGCACGGCAGTTCGCGTCCTGGAAGGTCGACTACGTCAAGATGGACGGCTGCAACCTGTGGGTGCCGCCGGGCAAGACCAAGGAGCAGGCCTACCGCGACGCGTACGTCGCCGTGGCGAAGGCGCTGCGGGCGAGCGGCCGCAGCATGGTGCTCTCCGCCTCCGCGCCCGCCTACTTCCAGCAGGGCGAATGGGGCGGCTCCGACTGGCACAGGGTGCTCGGCTGGGTCGGCTCGACCGGCCAACTGTGGCGCGAGGGCAAGGACGTCAAGGTCTACAACCCGGCCGCGCCGGCCACCTCCCGCTGGAGCTCCGTCCTCGGCAACTACGGCTACAACCGCTGGCTCGGCCGGTACGCGGGCCCCGGCAACTGGAACGACCCCGACTTCCTGATCGCCGGCGCCCCCGGCCTCACTGACGCCGAGAGCCGCAGCCAGGTCGGCCTGTGGGCGATGATGGCGGCCCCCTTCATCCTGTCCTCCGACGTCTCCGCGCTCACGCCGGGCGGACTGGCCGCCCTCGGCAACACCGATCTGATCGCCCTGGACCAGGACCCGATGGGCCGCCAGGGAACGGTGGTCTCCGCCAACGCCACCTTCGAGGTGCTAGCGCGGCCGCTGGCCAACGGCGACCGCGCCGTCGCCGTCCTCAACCGGTCCGGCAGCACCCGCGACATCTCGGTCCCGCTCGCCGACATCGGGCTGTACGACTGCACGGTCGACGCCAAGGACCTGTGGACCGGCCGGCGCACCGCGGTCTCCGACTCGCTGACCGGGCGGCTCGCCGGACACGACACGGCGGTGTGGCGGCTCACCCCGCACCACGGGTGTGGCGGGGCCGTGCCCACCGGGCAGATCACCGGTGACGGCGTGAAGTGCATGGACGGCGCCAACACCACCGGAGTCGGCGCGGTCGTCCTGGCCGCGTGCACCGCGGCCTCGGACCAGCGGTGGGTCCTCGGCGACGGGAAGAGCCTGCGACTGAACGGCAAGTGCCTGACGGCGAGCGGTGGCGACCTGGTGGAGCTGGCCCGCTGCGTGCCGTGGAAGGCGCGGCAGAGTTGGACCCACCTGCGGGGCGGGGCCCTGGTCGAGAAGGTGAGCGGGTCGTGCCTGACGGCGGCCCCCGCACCCGCGACGGTGGACGCCCCGGCCGAGCGGCTGCGGCTCGCCGAGTGCGGCGACCACCGCGTGGACCAGGCCTGGTCCCTGCCGGTCTGACGGGCACCCGCATGACGAACCTCCGCACCGCGGGCCGGCGCCGCCGGCCCGCCCCCTCGCTGCGCCCCGCCGCCGTCGCCACCTTGCTGGCCCTGCTGTGCGCGGGCTCCCCCGCCCTCGCCGGCGTACGGACCCACCCCCCGACGGCGGCGCCGGGCGCGCCGGGCTCCCCGGAAGCTCCGCGTGCTGTGGGTGCTCCGGGTGCTCCGGGTGCTCCGGGTGCTCCGGGTGCTCCGAGCACACCAAGCGCTCCGAACGCTCCGGGCGGGCCGGCCGGAGCCGGGCCGCACGGTGCTGCCGCCGCCTTCGACGCCGGCCCGGCGCGGGCCGCGCTGAAGCGGCTGCTGCCGCGCCACGCGGCCCAGTTCACGCTCGTACCGGATGCGGCCGCCGGGGCCGACACCTTCACCCTGTCCGGGCGGGCCGGTGCGATCACGGTCCGCGGATCGACCGGCGCCACCCTGCTGACCGGCGTCGGCTGGTACCTCCAGCACGTCGCGGGGGTCGACATCGGCTGGCCCGGCGACAGCATCGGCATGCTGCCCGCGCGCCTGCCCGCGGTACCCGCCCCGGTCACCCGCAGCGCCCTGGTCCCGCACCGGTACGCCCTCAACGACACCGACGACGGCTACTCGGGCCCGTACCGCACCTTCGAGCAGCACCAGCGGCAGATCGACCTGATGGCCCTGCACGGCATTAACGAGGTGTTCGTGCAGGTCGGCGCCGAGTACCCGTACTACCGGGCGCTCCAGCGCTTCGGCTACTCCGCCGCGGAGCTGCGGCAGTGGATCCCCGCGCCGGGCCACCAGAGCTGGTGGCTCCTGCAGAACCTGAGCGGGTTCGGCGGCCCGGTCTCCGAGCGGCTGATGCGCGAGCGCGCCGAACTCGGCGGCCGCCTCGCGGAGCAGCTGCGGGGACTCGGCATGACCCCCGTCCTGCCCGGTTACTTCGGCACGGTGCCGCCCGGGTTCGCCGGGCGCAACCCGGGCGCGGTGACGGTGCCGCAGGGGGACTGGGCGGGCTTCGAGCGGCCCGACTGGCTGGACCCGTCCTCGGCCGCGTTCCCGAAGGTGGCGGCCGCGTACTACGCGGAGCAGCGCGCCGTGTTCGGGGACAGCAGCATGTACCGGATGAGCCCGCTCCACGAGGGCGGGACGGTGGGCACGGTCGACGTCCGGGCGGCGGCCGGAGCCGTGCAGTCGGCCTTGCACGCCGCGCACCCCGGGGCGGTGTGGGCGGTGCTGGGCTGGCAGGACAGCCCCCGCAAGGAGCTGCTGGCCGGGGTGGACACCGCGAAGGTGCTGATCCTCGACGGGTTGTCCGACCGGTACAACCGGCTGGACCGGGAGACCCGCTGGGGCGGGGTGCCGTACGCGCTGGGCACGATCTACAACTTCGGCGGGCACACCACCGTCGGCGCCAACACCTCCGTGTGGATCGACCGGTTCGGCGCTTGGCGGGCCAAGGGCAACAGCGCGCTGAGCGGCACCGCCTACCTACCGGAGGCCACCGGGACCAACCCGGCCGCCTTCGACCTGTTCACCGATCTGGCGTGGGAGCCGGGGCCGATCGACCAGAAGGCGTGGTTCGCCGGGTTCGCGGCGCGCCGGTACGGGCGACCCGACGCGGAGGCGGCGGCCGCCTGGGAGGAGCTGCGCAAGGGCCCGTACAGCACCTCGTCGGGGCTGTGGTCGGAGTCCCAGGACAGCCTGTTCACGGCCCGGCCGAGCCTGACCGCGGCGGGCGCCGCGTACTGGAGCCCCCGGTCGATGCGCTACCCCGCCGATTCCGTACGCCGGGCCCTGGACCACCTCCTCAAGGTGGACCCGCGGCTGCGGGGCTCCAGCGCCTACCGCTTCGACCTGGTGGACACCGCGCGGCAGGCGTTGGCCAATCACTCGCGGGTGCTGTTGCCGGGGATCAGGGCGGCCTACGAGGCGAAGGACCTGGTGCGGTTCCGTTCGCTGACGGCCGCCTGGCAGGACGCGGAACGGCGGCTGGACGCCCTGGCCGGCTCCGACCCGAACTTCCTGCTGGACGACTGGCTGGCCGCGGCCCGCGCCGCGGGGCGCGACCGGGCGGAGCAGGACCGGTACGAGTACGACGCCAGGTCGATCCTGAGCGTGTGGGGCGGGCGCGGCACCAGCGAGGGCGGCTTCCTCCACGACTACGCGAACAGGGAGTGGCACGGCCTGGTCCGCGAGCTGTACGCGCCGCGCTGGGCGGCGTACTTCAAGGCGCTGGACGAGGCGCTGGTCAAGGGGACCGCGCCGGCGGAGATCGACTGGCACGCCTTCGAGGAGGCCTGGGCCCGCCGCACCACCCGGGAGCCCGGCCGGACGACCGGCCCGAGCGGGGACCCGCACACGCTGGCCACGGCTGTCGCGGAGCTCCTGAAGGCTCAGGGGTAGGCGGGGCGAGCGCGAGGGAACGGGGGGCGGGGCGAGCGCGCAGGAACGGGGGGCGGGCCGCGGGGCGGCACCCACCGGCCGCCTCCGCCTCCCGGCGCGCACGCGGTCCGATGGACAGGTGATCGGACCGCGCAGGGGCACTCACCCTTTCGAGGGAATCTCGGTACCCCCTGTGGGGGAGAACCCCGCCCGCACACCGCCGCTCGGCGCGGGGCAGTCGTTTCACTGGCCCGGGAGCGAACGGAGGCGGCGCCGCCGAATCGATACGGCGGTCACCGCTTCCGACGCCGTGACGGCCCCACCCGACCAGGAGAGCACCGAGCATGTCCCAGACCGGACAGGAGCGGCCCGGCCGGCCCGAGCAGGACGTCCCCGCGCAGGCGGGCCCCGCGCAGGGGCCGCCGACCGCCGGGAACCCGGAGGCCCCCGCTGACCCGCCGGCTCCAGCGGTGCCGGCCGGCGGGGCGGGCGCCGCGGAACCCGACCGGTTACCGGCACTTCCTCCAGCGGCAGCCCCGGGTCCGGGTTCGCCCGGCCGGCCCGCGTCCGTGCCCTGGCCCGCCGACCCGGGTGAGCGCCTCACCGACGGGGTGGTGGAACTGCGCAAGCGCGGCGGGCCGGCGGCACACTGGGCCGACGGGGAGGCCGCACACCCCTTGGAGACAGTGGCCCGGCAGGCCGCCGAGCGGGTCGCCGCCGAGCGCCGCCCACGGGGCTGACGGGCCAATCCAGCCCCGTCAACGTCCGAGGCGATCCGCCCCCGCCAGCGTCCGAGGCGATTCAGCCCCGCCGGCGTCCGAGGCGATTCAGCCCCGCCGGCGTTCGAGGCGATTCAGCCCCGCCGGCGTTCGAGGCGATTCAGCCCCGCCGGCGTTCGAGGCGATTCAGCCCCGCCGGCGTTT